>NZ_JAMPLW010000024.1:0-107148 GCF_028477805.1 Providencia sp. PROV268 | reverse complement strand
CCCTTATTTTGCATTTTCTTTTCGTTCGCGCTTTTTTTCATCAAAACGGTGATAAATCAACTAAAACAACGGTAGAATTGATTATTTCAGCAGCAATTATCCCCCAACTCACGTAATATAATTGCTCAAGGTTATGTATTGGGACTAATTATGGAATTTAGTGAGCAGCAAACTGCTTCGCAAAAAAACATTTCTTATCTTATTGCCGAACAGCTAGGCCAAGAGATTTTGAAAGGCACTTATTTACCAAGCTCTATTCTTCCCAGTGAAATAGAGTTATCTGATAAATTCCAAGCCAGCCGCACAGCGATTAGAGAAGCGGTTAAGATGTTAGCAGCAAAAGGGATGTTACTTGCGCGTCCTCGCATTGGCACAAGAGTTATGCCTTCATCCCACTGGAATTTTTTGGATCAAGATCTGCTTAAATGGTGGATAAGCAGTGATGAACAAACGGTCGTTATTAGGCATTTTCATGTTGTAAGACTCGCGATTGAACCGCAAGCTTGCTACCTTGCCGCAAAACATGCCACAGACAAGCAAAATAATTTACTCAAAGCACTCGCCAATGAAATGCAATTATTAGAAAAGCAATTTGATAGGCAGCGTTGGATAGATGTTGATCACCGTTTTCATCTAACGATTTATGAAGCTTGTGCCAATCCATTTTTGATCTCCTTTGCCAATTTATTCCGTTCTGTCTATCAATTCTATTTTGATGCGATTACAGAAAATGACGTTATTGAAGTAGACATTCATCAGCAACTGGCAAATGCCATAATAAAAGGTAATAGCGCCAAAGCGTTTGATCTCTGCTATAAGTTATTAACTATTACTGGAAAACAGACCTAACACGATAACTTTCCATGTTTGCTTTAACTTTTTATTTAATAGGTTACCGATGTTAAAAACAGCTAAAAGCATGTCAGGCCTTCCATGGATAGCCGCAATGGCATTTTTCATGCAAGCCCTTGATGCAACCATTTTGAACACGGCGCTACCTGATATCGCCAAAAGCCTCCACCATTCACCACTCGCCATGCAATCTGCGATTGTCAGTTATACATTAACAGTTGCATTATTAATTCCTGTGAGTGGATGGTTTGCAGATAGGTTCGGCACTCGTCGCATTTTTATTATCGCTGTTTCACTGTTTTCCTTTGGTTCCCTTCTTTGTGCGCTATCACCGTCATTGACATTCTTAGTCACATCCCGCGTTATCCAAGGTATTGGTGGGGCAATGATGATGCCTGTTGCGCGCCTTGCATTGATCCGTGCCTATCCACGCAGTGAATTACTCCCAATATTAAACTTTGTTACTATCCCTGGATTAGTAGGTCCTATCTTAGGCCCTTTACTAGGCGGTGTATTAGTGACTTATGCCACATGGCATTGGATCTTTATTATCAATATTCCGATTGGTATTTTAGGGATCTTGTACGCCTTAAAATCAATGCCTGATTTTAAAATGCCAAAACGTAAGTTTGATGTTCTTGGGTTTATTCTCTTTGGCTTTGGTCTTGTCATGTTATCAGTCAGTCTGGATCTCTTTGGCGACAAGTCCTTGCCCGGTTACATTCCAGCATCCATCGTACTCGGTGGTTTTGTATGCCTATTTCTTTATGTTTTTCATGCTCGACGTATAAAACATGCCATCATTCCACTAAATTTATTTAAAACCCGTACTTTTAGTATTGGTATTAGCGGTAATATTGCCACTCGATTAGGGACAGGAAGTATTCCATTTTTGATGCCATTAATGTTGCAGGTTGGTTTTGGCTACGAAGCGGTTATCGCCGGTATGATGATGGCTCCAATGGCTATAGGGTCAATTATCGCAAAATCAGCAGTAACTCGGATACTGACTCGCTTTGGTTATCGAAAAACACTGTTTACCGTGACGGTCATTATTAGTTTTATGATAGCTCAGTTTTCTCTCCAGACCCCGACTATGTCTATCTATTTACTGGTGATACCTCTATTTGTGCTTGGTATGGTTATGTCAACGCAATTTACTGCGATGAATACGATTTGCTTAGCTGATTTAACAGATAATAATGCCAGTGCGGGGAATAGTATGTTAGCGGTGACCCAACAGCTATCGATCAGTTTTGGTATTGCAGTCAGTGCGGCAATATTGAGCTTCTATGAAGGCTTACCACATGGGAATACTGTAGATAATTTCCATTACACCTTTATAACTATCGGTGCCATTACATTACTTTCTGCATTTGTCTTCTTGTTGTTGAAGAAAAGTGATGGTCAAAACTTAATAAAAAATAAGTCTAAACCATCAGATAAGAACTAATTTCGTTTAACGGATTGGCGCTCAACCAGTTTGGGCGTCAACACCAAAACGTTAGCGTCGGCTTCAGGGTTATCCATCCGAAAAATAAGCTGGTCGACAGCCAATTTACCTAATTCATCTTTTGGTTGATGAATCGTCGTTAATGGCGGGATCATATAAGGTGATAAGTCGATATCATCGTAGCCAATGATTGAGATATCATCAGGTACTTTCAGTCCTTTACGAAATATCGCCTGATAAGCGCCAACGGCCATGGCATCATTCCCGGCAAAAATAGCTTTAGGTGGGTTAGCAAGCGCCAACAGTTTATTCATTGAATTAAAGCCACCAGCAAATTCAAAATCACTAAAAATAATATATTCATCAGGAATATTCAGCGATGCTTGCTTCATCGCCTGCATGAAACCTTGGAAACGCGCACGTGCTGGTGATTTGTCTTGGGGGCCTGCGATGCAAGCAATTTGGGTGAACCCCGCATCAATTAAATAACGTGCGGCAATCTCCCCGCCAAGAAAAGAGTTATCTTGAATAATATCGCCATCAGACTCAAAGGGAGACCAATCCATCATCACGGTAGGCACTGCGGGATAACGGGAAAGAACCTCTTTTGATGGCCCCTGAACTTCTGTACACATCATCAGTAAACCATCAACGCGTTTCTGTAATAGTGTTTCTAAACTATGATTCATCCGCTGAAGGTCGCCTTCAGTATTACAGAGGATCAAACTATAACCACGTTCATAACAACTGCGCTCAACCCCACGAACCACTTCTGCATAAAAAGGGTTATTACTGGTTGTCAGTAACATACCTATCGTATTAGTACGATTCATTTTTAAGCTACGAGCTAACGCCGATGGAGCATAATTTAGCTGCTCAATCGCATTTTTGACTCGTAATGTCACACTTTCGCTGACATAGCGATTTTGGTTGATGACATGAGAAACGGTGGATGTCGACACGCCAGCAAGGCGCGCAACATCTTTCATTGTTGCCACAAGCTATTCCTGTTGAGTTAAAAATGCATCGATTTCATTGCGCCATGGTACAGAGGGTTGTGCACCGGGTCGAGTTACCGCAATTGCAGCCGCTGCATGAGCGAAAACAATAGCCTCAGCATCACTTTTCCCTTCAAGTAAAGCGGTAACATAAGCGCCATTAAAGGTATCCCCTGCCGCAATTGTATCGACGGCTTTCACTTTAAATCCAGCGATAATTTTACCTGTTGAACCTTTTTCACTATACCAAACGCCTCTCGCCCCTAACGTAATCATGACTTTACTGATACCTTTATCATGCAATACTTGAGCTGCCGCTTGTGCGCTCTGATCATCTTTGACGGTAATTCCAGTCAAATGCTCCGCTTCTGTTTCATTTGGCGTAATAATATCGACTAAAGCAAGTAACGAGTCAGGAAGAGCTTGGGCAGGTGCAGGGTTTAAGATGACTTTTGTACTGTTTTTTTGTGCAATTTCCGCTGCTAACTGAACCGCTTCAATAGGGGATTCTAATTGCATCAGTACGGCATCTGCATCAATGATTTTTTGCTGATAGTGGTTCACTCTTTCTTTAGTTAAATGCGCATTGGCTCCAGCATGGATACCAATTACGTTTTCACCTTGTTGGTTTACAAAAATCAGTGCAACACCCGTTGTTTCATTATCAACGACATCAATACATTCAACATCAATATGATCATTTTTGAGCTGCGTTTTGATGCTTTGCCCAATGCTATCGTTACCGACGCAAGCAATAAATGTTATGTCAGCACCACTTCGTCCAGCAGCAACCGCCTGATTCGCACCTTTACCACCAAAAGCAACCTGATAGTGATTCCCTCTAACCGTTTCTCCCGGTTGCGGAAATTGCCCGATGTTTAGAATATGATCAGCATTGATACTACCTAAAACCACAAGTTTAGCTGCGCCCATAACATTTATTTCCTTTTGCCTTTTTTATTTTATTCGCAAATAGAGCAAACCGCCGTTAAGGGTAACGGCGGTTAATCTTTATTACTTTTTAACAACCAGTTCTAGTTCTACAGGTACTGTTGGCTCGACCTTTTCACCTTTCAAAACTTTATCGGCGATTTGTACACCTACAATGCCAATTTGATCAGGGCGCTGTGCAATTGTTGCGCCTAGTTTGCCCCCTTCAACCGCTTTAATACCATCATTGGTTCCATCGAACCCGACAACTAATACATCATCACGTCCTGCGGTTTGTAACGCTCTTAGCGCCCCTAATGCCATTTCATCATTTTGAGCAAATACCGCTTGCACAGTAGGATGCGCTGTCAGTAGGTTTTGCATCACGTTTAAGCCTTTTGTTCTATCGAAATCAGCAGGCTGGCTGGCTAATACATTAAATTTATGCTCTTTTGCACCGGTATTAAAACCTTCACCGCGTTCACGAGCAGCGGAAGTTCCTGTGATCCCTTCGAGTTGGATCACTTTGGCGTCGTTACCTGTTTTTTCAGCGATAAAATCTGCCGCCATCTTACCGCCCATTCGGTTATCAGAAGCGACATGACTGACTACATCACCTTTGTTAGCTGCGCGGTCTAGGGTGATAACAGGAATTTTTGCTTTATTGGCCATGATAATGGCATTCCCAACCGCATCTGAATCGGTCGGGTTAATCAACATGAGTTTAGTGCCACGAACAGTTAAATCTTGAACGTTAGCTAGCTCTTTAGCAGGGTTATCTTGAGAGTCGAGTACTATTAGTTCGTAACCTAATTTATCGGCTTCTTTTTGAGCACTATCTTTCATTGTCACAAAGAACGGGTTGTTCAGTGTGGAAATAACCAGAGCGATACTTTCTTTCGCCATCGCATTAACACTCACAGTAGCACTTAAAGCGACGGCTGATAGCAAGGTTGCGAGTTTTTTCATTTTCATAATCGTATTCCTGTAGGGTATAAGTTACTTTTTATTATCAACGAGTACGGCAAGTAAGATGACAACCGCTTTTACAATCATTTGATAGTTTGATGATATACCTAGTAAGTTTAAGCCATTATTGAGAAAACCTAAGATAAGAGCACCAATCAAAGTTCCAACAATGCGTCCTTTACCACCAGCCAGACTTGTACCGCCAAGAACAACAGCGGCAATTGCGTCAAGCTCATAACCATTACCAGCCATTGGTTGTGCTGACGACAGTCGAGCAACTTCAATAACACTCGCCAATGCCGCTAACAATCCACACAGGGCATAGACAATAATTTTAATTCTGTCGACATTAATGCCGGATAAGCGCGTCGCGGCTTCATTTCCACCCAATGCGTAGATATATCGACCCAAACGGGTGTGGTGTAATAGATACCATGCCGCGGCAAACACAATGATCATCAACCAAACAGGGGTCGGGATCCCGAAGGGACGACCAATACCAAACCAGCCGAAAAGATCCGCATTATCACTGAAACCTGTATTGATCGGGCTACCATCGGTATACACACGTGTCACCCCCCGCAATAACAACATCATGACTAATGTCGCAATAAAGGCTTGAACTTTACCTTTGGCGACAATCACCCCCGTACAAGCACCAATAGCAGCCCCAAGGGCTAATGCTCCCGCAACGGCGACGAAGGCATTCACATCAGCCCCCACCATCGATGCCGCAACAGCCCCTGTTAAAGCCAGTAATGAACCAACAGATAGGTCAATACCGGAGGTTAAGATCACCAACGTCATCCCCACAGCCATGATGGCGTTAACCGATGTCTGTTGCAGGATATTAAACAGGTTATTAAGGGTGAAAAAATTCGGGCTAAGGGATGAAACAATGGCAATTAACACTAATAATGCAATCAGTGATTTTTGCTCCATTAGCCATGCTTTACTGAACCAACGTTTTGAGGTTGTGGTATTCGATGTCATTCTGATAACTCCTGAACTGAGCCGTAGCTTTTGCCAACAGCGGCAGCCATTAAGACTTCTTGAGTGGCCTGTTTAGCTGAAAACTCACCGCTAATATGCCCTTCATGCATAACGAGAATGCGGTCACTCATCCCAATCACTTCTGGCATTTCAGAAGAAACTAAGATGATGCTCAGCCCTTCTTTTTTAAATTGGTTAATTAATTGATAGATCTCTTTTTTAGCCCCAACATCCACACCTCGAGTTGGTTCATCTAAAATCAGGACTTTAGGCCTTGTCATCAAACCACGCGCAATCGCGACTTTTTGCTGATTTCCTCCCGATAGGTTGCCAATAATCTGATCCATGGAAGGGGTTTTGATATTAAATAAGCGAATAAAGTCACCGACCGTCTGTTGTTCTTCTTTATGTTTAAGATTGCCGCCAGCACGACTAAAGTAACGAAGTGCTGTCAACGACATGTTCTCTTTGACGGACATGCCTAGTACTAAACCGTCACGTTTACGATCTTCCGAGATATAGACAATGCCGTTATTTAAACCATCTTGTGGCGTTTTTAATGAAATACTTTTGCCATCAAGGCGTACTTCACCTGATTTTTTTGTCGCAGCGCCGTAAATGATCTTCATTAATTCAGTACGCCCTGCTCCCATCAAACCAGAAACGCCTAGAATTTCACCGCTTCTCAATGAAAAGCTGGCATTATCGACACCAGGGCCTGATACATTTTCAACCTGTAAGCGAACCTCTCCCACCGGAACATGAATACGTGGGTATTGGTCTTCTAATTTACGGCCCACCATCATTTCAATCAGGGTTTCTTCTTCTAATTCTTTGACGGGTTTTTCACCGATAAATTGTCCATCACGAAACACGGTTACATCATCACAGATTTCAAAAATCTCTTTTAAGCGATGAGAGATATAAACAATTCCACGCCCTTGCGCTTTAAGCTCTTCAATAACTCGAAAGAGTGATGCTGTTTCCGTATCTGTGAGGGCATCCGTTGGTTCGTCCATGATGATGACTTGCGATTCAAAACTTAACACTTTCGCTATCTCAACCATTTGCTGTTCGCCAATAGAAAGCTCAGCGATCAATTGATGGCTGTCATAATCCAAGTTCAGGCGTTTTAGTAGCTTATCGGATTCACTGAACATGGTTTTCCAGTCGATTTTGCCGAATTTATTAACAAATTCGCGACCAAGGAAAATATTTTCAGCAATTGTCAGTTCAGGGATCAAATTAAGCTCTTGATGAATAATACCAATCCCTGCTTCTTGTGAATTTTTAGGGCCATGAAAGACCACTTCTTTCCCTAAATAACGGATAGCGCCAGCATCTTTACTATAGATACCTGTAAGCACTTTCATCATGGTGGATTTACCCGCACCATTTTCACCGACTAGCGCCATCACTTTTCCTGGGTAAACTTTAAGTGCAGCACCGTTTAGTGCTTTTACTCCGGGAAAAGACTTTTCAATGCCAATAAGCTCTAATAAAGGCTGCATACACACCTCAAAACGTCACACCAGAACAAAGGATCACATTAGCAAAAGGTGAACACTCCCCTGTTCTAATCACCGCTTTGCTGTCATGAGTCATTTTTTTAAAGCTTTCATGACTACAATATTCCACTGTTATTGGTTTTCCTTGGGTAAGCTCTAATGCCTGCAAATGTGCCAATATCGCATGTTCCATTTCAGGATTAACGGTCGTGATCTCGCCAGCCAAAATTGCCTTTTCAATCTGCATCTCTTGAGTAATGACACTCAATACCGACATCAAATCGGGCAAACCTTGTGTAATAGCTAAATCAATACGTTCAACCTGCTGTGGTATAGGTAACCCAGCATCAGCAATTGTGATATGGTCGGTATGACCTAACTTTGCTATCACGGATGTAATATTGGAATTAAGCAAAATACCTTTTTTCATTGTTCCCGCCGTTTCCTTATGAGCGAAACGTTTCGCTAAATCTAATCATAGATAAGAAAATGAACAACACAATGTTGTTGGCTAAGATTTGTGATCACCATCGAAACGTTTCGTTAACGCCCAAAAGAGAAGAAAAGATGAAAGTATTGAATTAGTTATAGCTGAATCGTTTTTGTTGATAGTGAGTCTAAATCAAAGAAAAATGACAAAATTCGTTGCAAAATTGGCACCTCGATGGATAACCTAGCAATAAATGACATAAATAATAAAAGGAACGAATATGCAGTTAGCGGAAAGAATCGCCCAACTTAGCAATTACCTTGAAAGTGGTTTGTATGAACGCCAGCAAGCAATTCGTTTATGTTTATTGGCCACATTAAGTGGTGAAAGTGTCTTTCTTTTAGGGCCTCCAGGTATCGCTAAAAGCTTAATTGCACGCCGCATGAAGTATGCGTTTCGCCACGCGAATGCGTTCGAATATTTAATGACCCGTTTTTCCACACCAGAGGAAATTTTTGGGCCATTATCCATCCAAGCTTTAAAAGATGAAGGGCGCTATCAACGACTAACAAAAGGCTATTTACCTGATGCTGAGGTGGTTTTTCTTGATGAAATTTGGAAAGCTGGCCCCGCTATCTTAAATACCCTACTCACCGCTATCAATGAACGGAAATTCCGTAATGGAGATGGTGAAAGTGCTATTCCTATGCGTTTATTAGTCACCGCATCTAACGAGCTTCCTGATGCTGACAATAGCTTGGAAGCGCTATTTGACCGAATGCTTATCCGTATTTGGCTCGATAAAGTACAAGAAAAACAAAACTTCCGAGCGTTGCTGACAGGTAAATCCCCCCAAGATGAGTCACTGGTTCCTGAACACTTAAAAATCAGTGATGATGAATATAAAGAGTGGCAACAGCAAATCCCTAAAATTACGCTTCCCGATCACTGTTTTGAACTTATTTATCAACTCCGCCAGCAACTGGATGCCACCGATAAACACCTTTATGTCTCGGATAGACGCTGGAAAAAAGCGGTCTATTTATTACAAGCCAGTGCGTTTTTTAATGGGCGAAATACCATTTCCCCCCTTGATATCATCCTATTAAAAGATTGTTTATGGCATGACATGCAATCGATGAATGCCTTACCTCAATTACTCAAGTCCATATTAGAAGAAGATGGCTGGCAACAGAGAAAACTCTCTCGTGAAATAGAAATGCTCTACCAAGAGTGGACCTCATCAACCCAAGATCAAAACAATCAAAATGCTTTTAAGGTCAATAAAAATACGCCAATGTTTGCTCGTAAGCCAACGTACACTCTTCCAGAAAATATCAAAGAGGGGCGTTTAACACTATTTTTGCATAAGCCACTACAGTTACATGATATAAAAGTAACGTTTATTACCACGGATAAAAAGTTACTGACTCATTTTCTAACGAAAGGTACTACTCTATCAGCTCACCTCAATGGTATTGGTTTTGCACAAGAAATTGCTGCTGAAATTAATAACTTAAATCAGATTCAGCTATTAGATGTGAGTCACCAAGCTTCCACTCTTTATTTACAAGAATCCACCACCACCGTCGATAAAACGGATAACACACAATGGTTAGAAAAGCTTGATAAGATCCAACAAGATATTCAATCGGCGCGTTATCAATTTGAACAACAACAGCCCAATTTATTTATTGAATCAAGCTGGCTGGCAGGAATCGAAGGAAGCTTTATGAAGTTAACTGAAAAGCTCACTCAGTTACGTAATCAAATAACAGGAAAAATGGCGGATTAACTATGCTGAGTTTAGCCACGCTAGACTTATTGCTTTCCGTTAATGAAAGCCAGCTTATAGAAGAGATTATTATCTCTCTTCTTGCCACACCTCAACTCGCCGTTTTCTTTGAAAAACACCCTCGACTTAAAAAAGCCCTGTTAAAAGATTTATCGGAATGGAAAAAAGATCTTAAACAAAAGCTGCAAGATGCCTTAGTGCCTGCTCAACTCGCTGAGGAGTTTCAACTTTATCAACAGTCTCTTGGTCAAGCGACTGAGTTATTTTTTAATCAATTACCCGAGATTATTGAAACACTAAAAGCCATAGACTCTCCTTTTTATGCCGAAGCCTGCAAATTAAGTTCAGGTAAAATAGAGAATAAAAGCGCTAGGCAAAGTTTATTTATCCAACGCTGGCGGATCAGTTTGATATTGCAGGTGACAACTTTACATAAAGAGTTATTAGAGCAAGAAAAAGAGCAGTTACTCGCTGAACTACAACAACGGCTCGCGTTAAGCGGTAATCTCGAAGAGATTTTAGGTGAAAATGAGCGGGCTGCTGGCCGATTATGGGATTTAAGTAAAGGGCTAAATACAGCATCAGCCTATAATGATAAGTTATTGAATCAATATAGTGATTTTTTACGTCAACAACCTGAATTGGAAAAGATAGCTCAATTATTAGGCCGCAGCCAATCTGCTCGCACCCTGCCTGAAGATAGCGTGCTGCTAGAGCCAATGACTATCTTCGAGAAAGTCCCTGAAACAATACCAGAGCAAGTTGATGGATTAAGCCAAAGTGATGACGTATTACGACTATTACCTACCGAATTAGCGATGTTAGGGCTTGAAGAAATTGAGTTTGAGTTCTATCGAAAACTGCTTGAAAAGCAGTTAATCACTTATCGTCTCCAAGGAGAAAGTTGGCAAGAAAGACGAGTATTGCGCCCCGTAACTCACCATCATCATGAAGAACAACCTAGAGGGCCTTTTATTGTCTGTATTGACACTTCAGGCTCTATGGGGGGAATAAATGAGCGATGTGCAAAAGCATTTTGCCTCGCATTATTAAAAATTGCGCTGGCGGATAACCGTTCATGTCACATCATGTTATTTTCTACTGAACTCGTCCATTATGATTTACTCTCCGTGGATGGTTTAGAGCAGTGTATTCGTTTTTTACACCAAACATTTCGTGGAGGAACAGATTTAGCTAACTGTTTGCAAGAAACGGTCAAAAAACTCGAAACCCCGACATGGTCAGATGCTGACGCGGTGGTGATTTCCGATTTTGTTTCTCAACGTTTGCCTGACGAATTAATCAAAAAGATAAGATCCCTTCAGCAGGTAGGGAAATACCGCTTCCATGCGGTATCTGTTTCAAATTATGGGAAACCCGGCATCATGAAGATATTTGATCATATCTGGCGCTTTGATACCGGATTAAAAAGCAGGTTATTGCGCCGCTTTAGTCGCTAACTACAGCATACCCGCAACAGATTCACGAGTTTCTGGAGACCAAACACCACATTGAACTTGGCCAATGTGCTGACGTTGGAGCAGTAACATCACTAAACGTGACTGACCAATACCGCCGCCGATAGTCTGTGGCATTTTGCCTTCGACTAATGCTTGGTGCCATTCTAGCTCCATGCGCTTTTCATCGCCTGTTAAGCTTAGCTGACGAGTCAGGCACTCAGGGCTAACACGGATCCCCATTGACGAAATTTCAAATGCGTCTTGCAGCACTGGGTTCCACACAATGATGTCACCGTTTAAGCCTTTAAAGCCATCTTCGTTTTCAGTTGTCCAGTCATCGTAGTCTGGTGCACGCACATCATGCGCTTCACCGTTTGATAGCTTCCCACCGATACCGATAAGGAAAACAGCGCCTAATTCTTTAGCAATCGCACGTTCACGGCCTTTTGCATCTAAATCAGGATAGCGCTGTAGCAGTTCTTCACTGTGGATAAAGTGAATTTGGTCTGGCAGGAACGGTGCCAGCCCAAATTCGCTGCTAATTGCGGCTTCTGTTTGTTTTATTGCCTGATAGATTTTACCCACTGTCTGCTTCAGATAAGGAAGTGTACGCTCCTCATCTGCCATCACTTTTTCCCAATCCCACTGATCAACGTAAACAGAGTGGATTGGTGTTAAGCGATCTTCGTCCGGACGTAACGCTTTCATATGAGTATAAAGGCCTTGGCCTTGTTTAAAATCGAAACGGCCTAATGTCTTACGTTTCCATTTAGCCAAGGAGTGAACCACTTCAAAGGTTGCCTCAGGAATTGATTTTACTTTTACTTGAACCGCTTTTTCATGGCCTGACAAGTTATCCTGAGTTCCATCACCTAAACGGCTTAAGATAGGACCTTGAACTTCAATTAAGCCAAGCTCTTTTTCAAGTAAACGTGAAAAATAAGATTTAACAAAGCTGATTTGCTGCTGTTGTTCGATGAATGATTTGTCCATTTTATTTACCCATAATTTGTTAGCTGCGTTAGCCGATGTGTAGATTAAGCAACAAAACAGGGGTGGAATTCAATATACTTCATTAAAAAAACACTTTCTCATTTATTTTATCTAAAAAAATGGGTATAAAAATGAGAATTCGTTAAATTAAGGAGGTAATAATGCCTGAAAATTATCAAATCGATAATCTCGATCGTGACATACTTCACGAATTAATGCGCAATGCACGTACAGCTTATGCTGAACTTGCTAAAAAATTCTCCGTTAGCCCAGGTACTATTCACGTCCGTGTAGAAAAAATGAAGCAGGCAGGGATCATTACAGGAACACGTATTGATATCAGCCCGAAACAACTCGGTTTTGATGTGTGCTGCTTTATTGGCATTATTTTGAAAAGTGCTAAAGATTATCACACCGCCCTCAAAAAATTAGACGCCCTAGAAGAAGTAGTTGAGGTCTACTATACGACTGGGCAGTACAGTATTTTTATTAAGGTGATGTGCCGATCTATTGATGCCCTCCAAGACGTACTTATCAACAAAATTCAAACTATCGATGAAATTCAATCGACAGAAACGCTGATCTCGCTACAGAACCCGATCATGAGAACAATCACCCCATAGAAAAAAATTTATATAACCACATTATCCACAGGTAGATCCCAGCTCATTCACAGCGTACAATAACGCCCTAATATTGCTATCGGGAATCACCATGACAAAAGTAACCCTAATTAGTGGCAGCACAATGGGCAGTGCTGAGTATGTTGCAGAACATATGGCTGAGATCTTAGAAGAACTTGGTTATGAAACAGAAGTGCAGCATGGGCCTGATCTTGACTCACTTCCACGTGAAGGTTTATGGCTGGTGGTGAGTTCCACTCATGGGGCAGGCGATCTTCCTGAAAATATTCAACCTCTAGCTGAACAAATTGAAAGCCAATCCCCTGATCTTAGTCAGGTGCTGTTTGGTAGTGTAGGTATCGGTAGTTCTGAATATGACACTTTCTGTGGTGCGATCCATAAATTAAGTCGCCTATTAGTCGATCATGGGGCGAAAAGGATCGGTGAGCCACTAGAAATCGATGTACAGCAACACGAAATACCGGAAGATCCGGCAGGGGAATGGGTTAAAATTTGGGCAAACGAACTCTAGTTTGTTCAAAATAACAACGATCAGATGTGGATAACTCTGGTAAGATCGCGGTATTAACCCGTAGTTATCCATAGTATAAGTTTTAAAGGGTCGGGTGCCTGTGCATAACCCCCCTTTTAGATCCCAGCTTATACGCAAAAGGATCACGGATCATTCACAGTATATGATCCTTTACACTTTTATGATCTTTAAAGTGAAAAGTCAGTTATCCACAGATATCGATGATCCTAATAAAAGATCTAATAAAGAGATCTTTAAATAAAAAGATCTTTATATAATAAGGCTCGGATCAACTTAGCTTGGTCTATCCTTAAAACTTGAGTAGAATTCTCTCCTCGAATGCAACACTCAGCATTTTTCTAACGTTAAGGTTCACACATGTTTTATCCAGAGCAATTTGACGTCATCGTAATTGGTGGTGGTCATGCCGGTACTGAAGCAGCAATGGCAGCTGCACGTATGGGGCGTCAAACCCTATTACTGACTCACAATATTGATACATTGGGCCAGATGTCTTGCAACCCAGCCATCGGTGGGATCGGTAAGGGGCATCTGGTAAAAGAAATTGATGCCCTTGGTGGCCTAATGGCTATCGCGACAGACAAAGCGGGTATTCAATTTAGAACCCTCAATGCCAGTAAAGGGCCAGCTGTTCGTGCAACTCGAGCACAAGCAGACCGCGTCCTTTATCGCCAAGCGGTAAGAACAGCTTTAGAAAATCAACCAAATCTCATGATCTTCCAACAACCCGTGGAAGACTTAATTGTGGAAAATAACACGGTTACTGGTGCGGTAACCCGTATGGGGCTGAAATTTAAAGCCAAAGCAGTTGTGTTGACAGTCGGTACTTTCCTTGATGGAAAAATCCACATTGGTTTAGAAAATTACAGTGGTGGACGAGCAGGGGATCCCCCATCTGTTTCACTGTCACAGCGCCTAAGAGAATTACCTTTACGTGTTAATCGTTTAAAAACGGGTACACCACCAAGAATTGATGCTAGAACAATAGATTTTAGCCAATTAGCTCAACAGCTTGGTGATGATCCAATGCCTGTATTCTCCTTTTTAGGATCACAGGATCAACATCCACAACAGATGCCTTGCTATATCACTCATACGAATGAAAAAACCCATGATGTGATTAGAAATAACCTTGATCGTAGCCCAATGTATGCTGGGATCATTGAAGGGATCGGTCCTCGTTATTGCCCATCGATCGAAGATAAAGTCATGCGCTTTGCCGATCGTGACGCTCACCAGATCTTTTTAGAACCTGAAGGGTTAACGAGCAATGAAATATACCCTAATGGGATCTCCACCAGCCTACCATTTGATGTACAGATGCAAATTGTCCACTCAATGAAAGGGATGGAAAATGCAAGGATCGTACGTCCGGGTTACGCCATTGAGTATGATTTCTTTGACCCTAGAGACCTAAAACAAACACTTGAAAGTAAGTTTATTAATGGTTTGTTCTTTGCTGGTCAAATTAACGGAACTACAGGTTATGAAGAAGCTGGTGCGCAAGGGTTGCTAGCTGGCTTAAATGCGGCTCAATATGCTTTTGATTTAGAAGGTTGGTTCCCTCGTCGTGACCAAGCTTACATGGGAGTGCTGGTGGATGACCTTTGCACCCTAGGAACAAAAGAGCCTTACCGTATGTTTACTTCTCGTGCAGAATATCGATTAATGTTACGTGAGGACAATGCTGACTTGCGCTTAACAGAAAAAGGCCGTGAGTTAGGATTAGTCGATGATGTCCGTTGGGCTCACTTTAACAACAAAGTTGAGTTGATTGAGAAAGAGCGTCAACGCCTAAAAGATATTTGGGTTCATCCAAAATCTGAAGGTCATGATGAAATCAATCAGATACTGTCAGTTCCGCTTTCTAAAGAAGCGAACGGGGAAGACTTATTACGTCGCCCTGAAATGGATTACCAAACATTAATTTCACTAAGCCGTTTTGCACCGGGGATCACCGATCCTCAAGCTGCGGATCAAGTTGAAATTCAAGTGAAATATGAAGGTTATATCGCTCGTCAGCAAGAAGAGATTGAGCGCCAACTACGCAATGAAAACACCTTATTGCCTGTTGATCTTGATTATAAGCAAGTCAAAGGGTTATCAAATGAAGTGATGGCTAAGCTAAATGATCATAAGCCAACTTCAATTGGTCAAGCTTCGCGTATTTCGGGAATTACTCCAGCAGCAATTTCCATCTTGCTTGTTTGGTTAAAAAAGCAAGGCATGTTGCGTAGGAGCGCTTAATAATGAGTTTATTAGCACAACTAACGCGCTTATCGGCTCTCGCGAACATTGAATTAACCGATCAACAAAAGCAGCAGCTAGTGGGATATGTCGAACTACTGGCGAAATGGAATAAGGCTTATAACCTGACCTCTGTTCGTGACCCTCAACAAATGTTAATCCGTCATATTATGGATAGCATAGTGGTGAACGGTCAGCTTAAGGGCACATCATTTATTGATGTTGGAACGGGGCCGGGGTTGCCTGGAGTACCGTTAGCGATTGTTCGACCTGATTCGCATTTTGTTTTGCTTGATAGTTTAGGGAAGCGAATTCGCTTCCTCAAACAAGTCCAACATGAGCTAGGGTTAAATAATATTGAGCCGATTCAATCACGTGTTGAAGAGTATCAGCCTGAAGCAGGGTTTGATGGCGTAATTAGCCGCGCATTTGCTTCCTTAAGTGATATGTTGAGCTGGTGCCATCATCTGCCAAATGCTTCTGGGAAGTTCTATGCATTGAAGGGAGCGGTGCGTGAAGAGGAACTGACTGACTTACCTGATAATTTTTCAATTGATACCATCGTTGAATTGAACGTGCCTGAACTTGATGAACAACGTCATTTAGTGATTTTATCTTTAAAATAAAGTTGCTTTTCATCAATAAATTTTTATCTTTTAGAGCTTTAGCAGTAGCATTTACAATGTTACTGCTATTTTTATTTTTACCTTATTCTCTCAATTCGGGTTTTACGTGATATTTACACGGTAATAACGAATAACTAGCAAAAATGAACATTAGAGATTAAAAAATATCTCTAAATGGATATTTTAGATAAATCCAGTTTGTGTCTTAGTTAATTAATAATGAAATATTTGATTTATTATGGCTTTTTTTTGTTTAAAAAATATCGCTTTTAATTATTTGATTTATGGCTCAAATCTTTTTTTTCTTAGTGAGAACGCGGGAGTCCGCTAATAATCTGAACAGTAAATATTGTGATACTCATCACAGAAAAATGTTTTTAGTTGTCGAGTCATTAACTATTTATTAATTATTATTGCCACATTTCTGCGCTATCTCGAAAAAATTAAATATTTATTCACCTTTTCGCTACTTACTGATTGAATTCATTTCGCCTGCCCGTATAATTTGCTCGTTTTTGTCTCTTGACACATTTAAGCAAAGACAGTTTTATACAACACTTAGCGTTTCTGAGGCTGAGAATAGCTGGGAGTACAAAAAGTTATGTCTGTATCCCTTTACGACAACAAATATGCTGTAAAGCAGTTGTCTTTTCAGTTAATAACTTTTGTGATCCTCAGTGGGGCTTTCTGTGCAAATAGTATAGAATGGGGGGCCTCTGCTCTTGCGGGTGGTTTAGCATGCTGGTTACCAAATATCGTATTTATGCTGCTAGTCCACTTTCAGAAAGCAAAAGAAGAGGATGAACCTGTCCGCATTGCCTGGTTCTTTGCATTAGGAGCAGGGCTAAAGGTTGTTACAACTATTATCGTACTAGTTGTTGCTTTTGGTGTGTTTAAAGCGTCATTAACACCACTGGGTTTGGCCTATTTAGCTGTGCTAATTGTTCAGATTGTTGCACCAGCCGTTTTTAAACGGTAAGTAATTTTAAACTACAAAAGGGTAAGAGGCATCATGTCTGCATCAGGAGAAGTGATGACTACAAATGAGTACATAGGTCACCATCTGAAAAACCTTCAGTTGGATCTACGTACCTTTGAGTTGGTCGATCCCCACGCTAGTCCAACATTTTGGACGTTGAACATTGACTCGCTTTTTTTCTCGATAGTTCTCGGGGCTCTGTTCCTGTGGCTATTTAGAAAAGTTGCAGTTAAAGCGACTAGTGGCGTACCCGGTAAGTTACAGACTGCAATAGAACTGATCATTGGTTTTGTTAATAATACCGTTCGTGATATGTATCACGGCAAGAGCAAAGTTATTGCTCCTTTGGCATTAACTGTGTTCGTCTGGGTATTTTTGATGAACCTTCTGGATTTACTCCCTATCGACTTTATTCCATACATTGGTGAGCACTATTTAGGTTTACCTGCTCTGCGTATTGTTCCAACAGCAGATGTCAGTATCACTATGTCTATGGCGATTGGCGTGTTTATCCTAATCCTCTTCTACAGCATTAAGATGAAAGGAATTGGTGGATTTACTAAAGAGTTAACTCTTCAGCCATTTAATCATCCAGTTTTTATTCCTATCAACTTAATTCTTGAAGGGGTAAGCCTGCTATCAAAACCTATATCACTCGGTCTGCGACTGTTTGGTAATATGTATGCGGGTGAATTGATCTTTATTCTTATCGCGGCTCTGCTTCCGTGGTGGTCACAGTGGTTGTTAAGCCTACCTTGGGCTATCTTCCACATACTGATTATTACGTTACAAGCCTTTATTTTTATGGTTCTAACGATTGTCTATCTGTCGATGGCATCTGAAGAGCATTAATTTAACTATCAATTATTGATTAAACTGAAACAAACTGGAGACTATCATGGAACTTGGTATCTTGGCTGCCGCTGTAATGATGGGATTAGCGGCAATCGGTGCTGCTATCGGTATCGGCATCCTAGGTGGTAAATTTTTAGAAGGAGCTGCTCGTCAGCCAGATTTAATCCCTCTGCTGCGTACTCAGTTCTTTATCGTAATGGGTCTAGTCGACGCTATTCCGATGATTGCAGTTGGTCTGGGCCTATATGTGATGTTTGCTAGTTAGCCCTAAACCGCTAACTATTTTGAATATCAAGTGATAATTGAATAAGAGGTATTGTCTGTGAATCTAAATGCAACAATCCTCGGCCAGGCTATCGCGTTTGTCCTGTTTGTTTGGTTCTGTATGAAGTATGTATGGCCACCGATTATGGCGGCCATTGAAAAACGTCAAAAAGAAATTGCTGACGGTTTATCTTCCGCAGAACGTGCTAAAAAGAACCTGGAACTGGCGCAAACCGACGCAACCGACCGACTGAAAAAAGCGAAAGCTGAAGCTCAGGTCATCATCGAACAAGCGAATAAACAACGCAATCAGATGATTGAAGAAGCAAAAGCAGAAGCTGAAGCAGAACGTACAAAAATCGTCGCACAAGCCCAAGCAGAAATTGATGCTGAGCGTAAACGTGCACGTGAAGAGCTACGTAAACAGGTTGCGATGCTTGCTGTCGCAGGTGCCGAGAAGATCATCGAACGTTCCGTGGATGAAGCTGCTAACAGCGACATCGTTGATAAACTAGTCGCTGAACTGTAAGGAGGGAGGGGCATGTCTGAAATCGCTACTGTAGCTCGCCCCTACGCCAAAGCAGCTTTTGACTTTGCTGTGGAAAATCAATCTGTTGAAAAATGGCAAAATATGCTGGCCTTCACCTCTGAGGTGACGCGCAATGAACAGGTTGGTGAGCTACTTTCTGGGTCTATTGCCCCTGATAGGTTAGCAAAAACGTTTATCTCTGTTTGTGGAGATGAAATTGACGAGCATGTTCAAAATCTGATTCGTATTATGGCTGAAAACGGGCGTTTGAGTACGCTACCAGAAGTGTTAGCTCAATTTATCCAATTGCGCGATACCCTGGAATCAACGATTGAAGTTGATGTTATCTCTGCTAACGAATTGAATGAACAGCAGTTAGCCAAAATTTCTGCAGCGATGGAAAAACGTCTGTCACGCAAAGTTAAGCTGAATTGCAAAATTGATAAGTCTGTTATTGCCGGAGTGATTATTCGTGCTGGAGACCTCGTTATTGACGGGAGTGTCCGCGGTCGCTTAGAGCGTTTAACTGACGTCTTGCAGTCTTAAGGGGACTGGAGCATATGCAACTGAATTCCACCGAAATCAGCGAACTGATCAAACAGCGTATTGCTCAGTTCGATGTTGTGAGTGAAGCTCACAATGAAGGTACGATTGTATCCGTTAGTGACGGTATCATTCGTATTCACGGTTTAGCCGAAGTCATGCAGGGTGAAATGATCGCTCTGCCTGGTAACCGTTACGCAATCGCATTGAACTTGGAGCGCGACTCCGTTGGTGCGGTTGTTATGGGTCCTTATGCTGACTTAGCTGAGGGCATGAAAGTTAAATGTACTGGTCGTATTCTTGAAGTTCCAGTGGGCCGTGGCCTGCTAGGACGTGTTGTGAATACACTGGGTGAACCTATTGATGGTAAAGGTCCTGTTGAGCACGATGGCTTCTCACCAGTAGAAGTGATTGCTCCAGGTGTTATCGACCGTCAATCTGTTGATCAACCTGTACAAACTGGTTATAAATCAGTCGATGCGATGATTCCAATCGGTCGTGGTCAGCGTGAGCTTATCATCGGTGACCGTCAAACAGGTAAAACTGCTTTGGCAATCGATGCAATCATCAACCAACGTGATTCTGGCATCAAATGTGTTTACGTTGCTATCGGTCAGAAAGCATCAACGATTTCTAACGTTGTTCGTAAACTGGAAGAACACGGCGCATTAGCTAACACCATCGTTGTCGTTGCAACTGCATCTGAATCAGCTGCACTGCAATACTTAGCACCATACTCTGGTTGTGCGATGGGTGAGTATTTCCGTGACCGTGGTGAAGATGCACTGATCGTTTACGATGACCTGTCTAAGCAGGCTGTCGCGTATCGTCAGATTTCACTATTGCTACGTCGTCCACCTGGACGTGAAGCTTACCCTGGTGACGTTTTCTATCTGCATTCACGTTTGCTGGAGCGTGCTGCTCGCGTTAACGCTGAATACGTTGAAAACTTCACAAAAGGTGAAGTTAAAGGTAAAACAGGTTCATTGACAGCATTGCCTATCATTGAAACTCAGGCTGGTGACGTTTCTGCATTCGTTCCGACTAACGTAATTTCGATTACAGATGGTCAGATCTTCCTAGAATCTAACCTGTTTAACTCTGGTATTCGTCCAGCGGTTAACCCGGGTATTTCTGTATCGCGTGTTGGTGGTGCTGCTCAGACGAAAATCATCAAGAAACTCTCTGGTGGTATCCGTACAGCACTTGCTCAGTATCGTGAACTGGCAGCATTCTCTCAGTTTGCTTCAGACCTTGATGATGCAACGCGTAAGCAGTTGAATCATGGTCAGAAAGTAACTGAACTGCTGAAACAGAAACAATATGCACCGATGTCAGTTGCAGAGCAGGCACTGTCTCTGTTTGCTGCAGAACGTGGATATCTGGAAGATGTTGAGTTAGCGAAAATTGGTGCGTTTGAAGCTGCATTAGTTTCTTATGCATTGCGCGAGCATGCTGACCTTATGAATGAAATCGGCCAGGCGGGTAACTATAACGATGATATCGAAGGCAAGTTGAAAAAACTGCTCGAATCATTTAAAGCAACTCAGTCCTGGTAATACTATTCGGCCCGTAAATTTAAATGGGCCGTCTGGTTAAAAGGAGAAGCAGAAATGGCCGGCGCAAAAGAGATACGTTCCAAGATCGCCAGCGTGCAAAACACGCAGAAGATCACTAAAGCGATGGAAATGGTCGCTGCGTCCAAAATGCGTAAATCGCAGGAACGCATGGCGGCCAGCCGTCCTTATGCAGAGACTATGCGCAGTGTGATTGGTCACCTTGCGTTAGGGAATCTGGAATATAAACATCCATACCTTGAAGAGCGTGAAGTTAAGCGTGTTGGGTATCTGGTTGTTTCTACAGACCGTGGTTTGTGCGGTGGCTTGAACATTAACCTGTTCAAAAAGCTGTTGTCAGACATGAAGACGTGGTCTGAAAAAGGCGTTCAAGTTGACTTGGCTTTGATCGGTTCTAAAGCAGTATCATTCTTTGGCTCTGTTGGTGGCAATGTTGTCACACAGGTGACAGGAATGGGGGATAACCCAACGCTTTCAGACTTGATTGGCCCAGTTAACACTATGCTACAAGCCTATGATGAAGGGCGTTTGGATAAACTGTATGTGGTGACCAATAAGTTCATCAATACAATGTCTCAGGAGCCAACTATTCTTCAACTTCTGCCATTACCTGAAAGTAATGACGAGTCATTGAAGAAAAAATCTTGGGATTATTTATATGAACCCGATCCTAAGGCGTTGCTGGATACCCTGCTGCGTCGTTATATCGAGTCGCAGGTTTATCAGGGCGTCGTTGAAAACCTGGCTAGTGAGCAGGCCGCACGAATGGTAGCAATGAAAGCTGCTACCGATAATGGTGGAAACCTGATCAAAGAGTTGCAGTTGGTTTACAACAAAGCTCGTCAGGCCAGCATTACTCAGGAGCTTACCGAAATTGTTTCGGGTGCTGCCGCGGTTTAACAGCTAGGTTTACGAATTACGTAGAGGATTCAAGATGGCTACTGGAAAGATTATCCAGGTAATCGGCGCCGTTGTGGACGTCGAGTTCCCTCAAGATGCAGTACCAAAAGTGTACGATGCGCTTGAGGTTGTTAACGGTAAAGAAAAACTGGTGCTGGAAGTTCAGCAACAGTTAGGCGGTGGTGTTGTCCGTTGTATCGCAATGGGTACATCAGATGGCCTAAGCCGTGGTTTAGAAGTTAAAAATTTAGAACACCCAATTGAAGTACCAGTAGGTAAAGCAACACTAGGACGTATCATGAACGTTCTGGGTGACCCTATTGATATGAAAGGTGATATCGGCGAAGAAGAGCGTTGGTCTATTCACCGCGCTGCACCAAGCTACGAAGAGCTATCGAGCTCAACTGAACTGCTAGAGACAGGTATCAAAGTCATGGACTTGATCTGTCCATTCGCGAAAGGTGGTAAAGTTGGTCTGTTCGGTGGTGCGGGTGTTGGTAAAACGGTAAACATGATGGAACTTATCCGTAACATCGCGATTGAGCACTCAGGTTACTCAGTATTCGCAGGTGTTGGTGAGCGTACCCGTGAAGGTAACGACTTCTATCATGAAATGACAGATTCAAACGTTCTTGACAAAGTATCACTGGTTTATGGTCAGATGAATGAGCCACCAGGAAACCGTCTACGCGTAGCATTGACTGGTTTGACTATGGCTGAGAAATTCCGTGACGAAGGCCGTGATGTTCTGTTGTTCGTGGATAACATCTATCGTTATACACTGGCAGGTACAGAAGTATCGGCTCTGTTAGGTCGTATGCCATCAGCAGTAGGTTATCAGCCAACATTGGCAGAAGAGATGGGTGTTCTTCAAGAACGTATCACTTCTACTAAGACAGGTTCTATCACCTCTGTACAGGCTGTTTACGTACCTGCGGATGACTTGACTGACCCATCACCAGCAACAACCTTTGCTCACTTGGACGCAACAGTGGTTCTGAGCCGTCAAATCGCTTCTCTGGGTATTTACCCTGCGGTTGACCCTCTGGATTCAACTAGCCGTCAGCTTGACCCACTCATCGTTGGTCAAGAGCACTATGATGTTGCACGTGGCGTTCAGTCTATCCTTCAGCGTTACCAAGAACTGAAAGATATCATTGCAATTCTGGGTATGGATGAATTGTCTGAAGAAGACAAACTGGTTGTTGCTCGTGCTCGTAAGATCCAGCGCTTCCTGTCTCAACCATTCTTCGTTGCAGAAGTCTTTACTGGTTCACCAGGTAAGTTCGTTTCCCTGAAAGACACTATCCGTGGCTTCAAAGGCATTCTGAACGGCGATTACGACCACCTGCCAGAACAAGCGTTCTACATGGTTGGTACCATTGAAGAAGCTGTGGAAAAAGCTAAGAAGCTTTAATCTGGCTGACGGGAGGTTGATATGGTAGCTGCAATGACATACCACCTGACTGTTGTCAGCGCTGAAAAACAGATGTTTGAAGGGCTGGTACAAAAAATTCAGGTGACAGGTAGTGAAGGTGAACTGGGAATTTATCCACAGCACACCCCACTGCTGACTGCCATAAAACCGGGCATGGTACGTATTACTAAGCAATTTGGTGAAGAAGAGCTAATTTACCTCTCTGGCGGTATTTTAGAAGTGCAACCAAATGGCGTTATCGTACTGGCTGATACAGCTATCCGTGGTAAAGATTTAGATGAAGCGCGTGCGCTGGAATCTAAACGCAGAGCGGAAGAACATGTCCGTAAAGCTCACGGTGATGTTGATTATGCTCAGGCATCGGCAGAACTTGCGAAAGCAATAGCGAAACTTCGAGTTATCGAGTTAACTAAAAAGCTGATGTAATGAAGGCAGTATAAAGAAAAGCCAGTCGGTTAATACCTGACTGGCTTTTTTATTTGTGCGAAATATGTAGTAATTTATGTAGGAAATAGGTTTACTTTTATCCCAAAGTTGGAGTTTCAGGAAATTATGACTGTGCAAAGAAAAAGTGTCGTCATTCTTGCTGCTGGAAAGGGCACTCGAATGTATTCAGAACTGCCTAAAGTCCTGCATTTATTAGCAGGTAAACCAATGGTTCAGCATGTTATTGATACAGCTAAATCTGTTGGGGCATCAGACATTCACCTTGTTTATGGACATGGTGGCGATTTACTGAAAGAAAAATTGGGTGAACAAAACCTCAATTGGGTATTACAAGCAGAGCAACTCGGTACAGGGCACGCAATGCAACAAGCTGCCCCACACTTTCAAGATGATGAAGATATCATCATGCTTTATGGTGATGTGCCATTAATTGCGAAAGATACGCTGCAACGCTTAATTGAAGCCAAGCCTGAAGGTGGTATCGGTTTATTAACGGTAATTTTAGATAACCCAACTGGTTATGGCCGTATCATCCGTGAAAACGGTGAAGTTGTCGGTATCATTGAACAAAAAGACGCAACTGAAGAGCAACGTAAGATTCAAGAAATCAATACTGGGATCATGGTTGCAAGTGGTAAAGACTTTAAACGTTGGTTATCCCAACTGGATAATAATAATGCTCAGGGTGAATACTATATCACTGACGTTATTGCATTAGCTCATAAAGAGGGGAACAAGATTGAAACTGTTCACCCTAGCCGTTTGAGTGAAATGGAAGGGGTGAATAACCGCTTACAACTTGCCGCTCTTGAACGTATTTATCAAAGAGAACAAGCAGAAAAGCTCCTGCTTGCAGGGGTAATGCTAATTGACCCTGAACGTTTTGATATTCGCGGTACATTGACACATGGGCGCGATATTATCATTGATACGAATGTGATTATTGAAGGTAATGTGACGTTAGGTAATAACGTACATATTCAATCAGGCTGTATTCTTAAAAATTGTGTTATTGGTGATAACTCGGTTATCAGCCCCTATTCTGTGATAGAAAACTCTGAATTATCTGCGGAATGTACAGTCGGTCCTTTTGCTCGTTTACGTCCTGGTGCTAAATTGGCAGCCAAAGCCCATGTAGGTAACTTTGTTGAAATGAAGAATGCCTCATTAGGTGTTGGTTCTAAGGCTGGCCATCTAACCTATTTGGGCGATGCTCAGATTGGTGAAAACGTCAATATTGGTGCAGGAACGATCACCTGTAATTATGACGGTGCGAATAAGTATAAAACCATCATTGGTGATGATGTGTTTGTTGGCTCCGACACCCAGCTAATTGCTCCTGTTTCTGTTGCAAATGGTGCAACCATTGGTGCTGGTACAACGGTAACTCGTGATGTTAATGAAGGTGAGTTAGTCGTGAGTCGTGTGAAACAAGTCCATATTAAAAACTGGCAGCGTCCAGTGAAGAAAAAATAAAATACATTTTTAGGAGAGGTGAATGTGCCTCTCCAATAGTAGCGTTAATAAGATAAAAATATAATAAACCCCATTTTCTACAAGGCTTGGGGAGCAGCAAAAGCTGTAACAACAATCAGGTAGCGACATCATAAGGGCTGGAGCCCTTTGTTTAGGAATAAATTTAATATGTGTGGAATTGTAGGTGCTGTCGCACAACGTGATATTGCAGAAATTTTGATAGAGGGGCTTCGCCGCCTTGAGTATCGTGGTTACGACTCTGCTGGTATGGCTGTCGTTGATCATGAAGGCCATCTTCAGCGTTTACGTGAAGTTGGTAAAGTACAAATGCTGGCGGAAGAAGCGGAGAAAAACCCTGTATCAGGTGGAACGGGGATCGCACATACCCGTTGGGCAACCCATGGTGTTCCGAGTGAACGTAATGCTCACCCACATACTTCTGGTTTTATTGCCGTTGTTCATAATGGGATCATTGAAAACTATTTAGAACTTAAAGAAGAGTTAAAGCAACTTGGCTATATCTTTAGTTCTGATACTGATACCGAAGTGATCGCACACCTTGTTCATCATGAACAACAAAAAGGTGGTGCTTTAGTTGAAGTGGTTCAGCGCGTTATCCCACAATTACGCGGTGCTTATGGCACGGTGATCATGGATAGTCGTACTCCTGAATTATTGGTGGCAGCCCGTTCGGGAAGCCCATTAGTGATTGGTTTAGGTGTGGGTGAAAACTTCCTCGCATCGGATCAACTTGCATTATTGCCTGTTACACGTCGTTTTATTTATCTTGAAGAAGGCGATATTGCGGAAGTCACTCGTCGCACTGTACGTATCTTTGATAAGCAAGGTCAGGCTGTTGAACGAGAGCAAATTGAATCTAATGTTCAATATGATGCAGGTGATAAAGGTGTTTATCGCCACTATATGCAAAAAGAGATCTATGAGCAGCCAATGGCGATTAAAAACACCCTTGAAGGGCGTTTTAGCAAAGACAATGGCATCGATCTGAGTGAGTTAGGCCCTAAAGCAAGTGAAATATTATCTCAAGTTGAGCATATTCAGATTGTAGCTTGTGGTACATCTTACAATGCGGGGATGGTTGCACGTTACTGGTTTGAATCTTTGGCTGGCATTCCTTGTGATGTTGAGATTGCCTCTGAATACCGCTATCGCAAGCCCGCTCATCGCAAAGGCAGCCTGATGATCACGCTATCACAGTCAGGTGAAACGGCTGATACGCTAGCAGCATTACGTTTATCGAAAGAGCTAGGCTATTTGACGTCTCTTGCGGTATGTAACGTGGCTGGCTCTTCATTGGTACGTGAATCAGACTTTGCACTAATGACTAAAGCAGGTGCAGAGATTGGCGTTGCTTCAACCAAAGCGTTCACCACGCAATTAACCGTACTGTTGATGCTGGTCGCCTATATGGGACGTATTAAAGGCGCAAGTCCTGAATTAGAAGAGAGTATTGCTAATGCTCTGCATGCACTGCCTGCACGCATTGAAAGCATGTTATCTCAAGATAAAGTGATTGAGGCGCTGGCGGAAGATTTCTCTGATAAAAATCATGCTCTATTCCTTGGTCGTGGCGAGCAGTACCCTATTGCGGTTGAAGGTGCATTAAAGCTCAAAGAGATCTCTTATATTCACGCAGAAGCGTATGCGGCGGGTGAATTGAAGCATGGTCCATTGGCTTTGATTGATGCCGATATGCCTGTCATTATCATTGCACCTAACAACGAACTGTTAGAAAAATTGAAATCTAATATCGAAGAAGTACGCGCTCGTGGTGGCTTGCTTTATGTGTTTGCAGATCAAGATGCAGGCTTTGAAGCGAGTGAGAATATGAAAATTATTCCGTTGCCACATGTTGAAGAGTTGATTGCGCCGATTTTCTATACGGTTCCTCTACAACTGCTCTCTTACCATGTTGCGTTGATCAAAGGTACTGACGTTGACCAACCACGTAACTTGGCTAAATCAGTGACGGTTGAATAAATTAGAATTATTTAAAATTTAAATACATTAAATCCGATTATGCTTTTAACTGCATAATCGGATTTTTTATTTTTATCTTAACATGCTGAGATCAATACCAATTATTGGCAATGATGGTGAAAAGTAATGACACGTTGCTTTATAAGGAAGGAGTTTGTTTTGGTGTAAAATAACATCAAAAATTGTTTGTATATTATAAGGTTGATCTGAGTTTTGATGGTGTACTTTGACTCGTTCATCTTGGTAATTTAGTAAAATACAGGGGAGAAAAGTCAGATTTAACCGCTTAGCCACTTGATAGCGGTGGTTGCCATCCATAATAATGCCGGAGTTTATTTCGCAAGGAATAGGGGTTGTCCAAATACCCTCACCAATTATTTTTTTACTTAAATAGTCGACGTGGCGTTGATCCGTTTCTTCTGATGAGCAAAGAAATTGTATTGGCTTCAGTTCAATATGATAGGTATTGATAGTCATACCCCCTCCTTCTTATCAAGATGGTTATTTATCACCTAAACTTACAAAGTAACCAGGTTCATAGCTGATCGGTAAAAATTTATCGTAAAGCGCCTTAAATGTTTCATCTGCATTTAAATCTGGAAATAATTCGGGATGGAACCAACGTGCTAATTGTTGGATTGCAATAAAATCGTATGGACTATTATAAAATTGATGCCAAATTGCATAAAATTGTTGGTTTTTGACGGCATTACTTCCGGTATAAGCAGGCTTTTTTAGGTATTTTTTTAGCTTCGCTTTTGCCGCTTCCATATTTTCATTTGGCCCTAAACCAATCCAATCACCATTAGGCATAAATGATGAAAAGTTTGCACTGGTAACAACGACTTTATCAGGATTTGCGGCAATAACTTGCTCCGGATCCATCATATAAAATGTGTTAGGCGCATTTTTTTCACCGATATTTTCACCTCCGGCGAGTGAAACAAAACGCCCAAAGTTACCATTGCCAAATGTCAGACAGCATTCATCGGTATATCCACCAATGCGCTCAATAAAAATACGTGGCTTTTTAGGATGTTGGTTACTTAATACATCACTCACTCGTTTTAATTGCTTATCTCTAAATTCAATAAACTTTTCTGCTATTTCTTCTTTACCCCATAAAGTGCCGAATAGGCGCATCGTTGGCGTCGTATTTTTTAATGGGTTATAGCGAAAATCAATATAGACAATAGGGATCCCTGCTTTCTCTAATGCTTTATCATACCCTTGTTCTTCTATTGCTGTTTTTGCCTCAATATTCATGATGATAGCATCGGGTTGTAGCGCTAATGCTTTTTCAATATTGAGTGAACGTTTTTCAGTGCCGCCAAATGTGGGAATACGGTTTAGTTGAGGAAAATAAGTACTGTATTGTCGCCATGTTGCAGGATCTGACGTTTGCATATCATTCCCCATCGCAACAATACGTTTTGCTGGATTATCTTTATCTAGCATGGCGACAAGGTAGAGCATACGCCCTTCACCTAAAATGACTTTTTTTATGGGGGTATTTACGGTGACCTTTCTACCAAGTATATCTGTAACAACGGTCGGTTTTGCTGAGATTATTGTGGAAAATAATAGCCCAAAAAGAATAAGTAAAAATTTAGCCATTTGCTGGTGTAGCCTATACTTTTTTTTCATATTGTTCCTTATTGATGATATGTTTTGTTAGTAAAATAATCGTGCTAAGGCATATTAGATAACCGACTGAAATATAATAAAAAAGCATATTGATTCCAGGGTAAATAATAAGAATACTGCCGAGAGAGATCCCCCCGATTGATGCAAATTGATTAATACTTTGCGATAAACCAAGTACATAACCTTGATGTTTTGCTGGCGATGCTGAGGAGATCAGTGCTGTTAAGATGGGAGTGGTCGCGCCTAGTAAAATTCCCCAAATAAAATAGAGTAAGGCAAACCAAATAATTGAAGCGTTTGCGAGACTGATGGCAATAGCCGCGCAGCCAAAGATAATCCATCTTAAGCGTGTCAAAGAGGCAACAATGGATTGGTGTTCAAACCATTTAGCCCATAATTGAGCCGATAGGATCACCCCCATCGCTTGTAATCCATAAATAAGCCCTATTACCCAATAGTCTGTTGAATAGGTTTTTTCGATATATAAGGAGAAACTGGGCAGGGTGATAAGCCGGATCATTAATAATAACCCTGTAAGCAACATCAATTGTTTAACGATAGTTTGAGGGGAACCGTTTTTTTTCGTTGTATGGGCTGTATTGGCGGGGGATAAAAGGGGGGAATGCTTATCTGATGGTAAAAATAGAAAAACAGCCACGGCACTTAACATACAAAGCCACCCAGCCATCATATTGATCCAAAAGAAATTGAGATAATCTAAAATTAACCCGCCAGCCAGCGCCCCTAATAGAGAGCCTATATTGGTTGATACTTGTAGTAGGGCAAAGAGATGAGTCCGTTTTCTAGGGGCTGTCACCGCCACCCCGTAAGCTTGCGCTGGCGCTATATACCCCGCACATGCTCCTTGAATAAACCTTAATAGTAAAATTAACCAAGGGTCATTACAGAATGACAGTAAAATTTGGGTAATTGATAACCCAAGCAAGGCTCGGATTATCATTGCTTTATTCCCCATCCGGTCACCAACTTTCCCCCAAAAAGTACTGGTTAGCATGATGCCAATCATGGGGGCTACATAGACCATTGTTAGGGCGAAAGGGAGTAGTGAATCTGAGCTGTTATTTTGCAAATGAATAGGCCAAAATGGCCCACTCATTTCCATTGCACCCATTGATATTATTTGAATACCGAATAAGAACCCAATAATCAGATGGTTTTTAAGCAATTTCACCGTTTAGCCACCCTATATTGAGTGAGGTCTATCTTGGTAAATATAGGGTGATGAATTTCAGGTTTTAGCCCTAAATAATCCATACACCAAGTGTAGATCTCTTGCATATAGGGAATAGGGATATTGAGCTGCTTCCCTAAATTAACGAGTAAGCACAAACCATAAATAATATCTTCCTGAAAAACGCGATGGTTTTTATTGAAGACCCAGCCACCGCCTTCAGCGTTTATAAGAGGTAATTGAATACCATGGTAGGCCTTGTTTGAACGAAGAATTGACCATAGTGTTTTGGCATCCTCGATTTGTTCGGTATAAGCTTCTCGTAATTCTTCAATTAAAGGTTTTACGGTATTAAGTGAGATTGCCAATTCTTTGGTTAAATATTGGCAAATCGCCAGTCGCTCCTCATCACAGCGCTGTAAATAATAAGCACCAAGTTCAGGGCAATCATTCCACCAGCACAGTGGAGATTCAAAATTGCGTTGATGCCATTGAGCGTAGGGGCCTATCAGCCCATAAATGACTGAGCTGTGCATAATAGGATTTGCGGGAGTGAGGGTTATTTCTAAGTAATTATCAAGAATGGTAATAGGAGCCGAGTATATTTCCGATAACCAACAATGGAGTTGGTTTTTATTTGTTTCATTTTCTCGATGATGAAACGCAATAAAGAGTTCAGATTTCTCACCACCGAAACAAACTTTTGTGCCAAGTTCTAAACCCCATGCAATATGAGGCACATCTTTCATGCCCCATATTACGACATTAGGTTTATCTTTAAAAAATTGTTCAGCAAGCCAATCAAAGCCATTTATACCGGGAATGGCGCCAATAAACACCGTGTGGGATGTCGATAAGTAGGGTGAGATAAAATTTAGCCAATTTGCTTGTTGGTGGGAAGGAACAGTAAGAATAATTATATCGGCATGAGGTATGACGATTTGCGGTAAATTAGTTATTAATTCAATTGAATAATCAATAACTTTTCCATCATGATAGTGAACTGATAATTTTTGGTTCTGCTGCTGGTGGCGTTCGACGGTTATAGGATTTTGGGTAAGTAATGATGCCTTAACATGAGCGAAATGGCTAAACAGAGCAACCGCTAAATGACCAGTTTGGCCTCCCCCACAGACAACAACCTTGAGCTGTTTGTTATCTATCATCATGGTTTCCTCTAGTTAGCTTGCTCTAGTGGAATGGTATTCGTTAGCCAACGATTGAGTTGATGCGAAATCTCCTCTGAAATCAGGTTGCGAGCGCTTAACCATTGTTCGTTGAATATTGTATTCAGGTATTTTTCACCGCCATCAACAACAATGACCACGACATTGCCGCTAAGAATATCTGTATTTATATATTCTAAGGCTTTATAGACAATGCCTCCGGTTGACCCTCCTACTAATAAACCGTATTTGTTGGCGAGAAAACGGGTTGTTTCAAAAGCTTGGCAGTCAGAAACTTGAGCATTATGGTCAATACAACTGTAATCGAGCACTAAGCCTACGGTGTCCCCTTTTGGCGTCCCTGTTCCTGATTGATAATAGGGTTTGCCTGGGTTACCAAAAATAATTGAGCCTTCAGGCTCTACAGCGACGGTAATCGTTTGTGGGTTATGAGCCTTTAACCCTTGAGAGATGCCAGTAATAGAGCCACCTGTACCGACACAACCGACATAAGCATCAATTTTACCTATTTGCTCAATAAGCTCACAGACTAAAGCTGCATAACCTCCTGAATTAGCGGCATTATCTGATTGATTCAAAAAGGTTGCATTAGGCAGTTGAGATGCTAACTCGCTGGCAAGGCGTTGCCGTTCAACAACAGCCACTTCATCCTCTTGATAATCACCTGTAACATAGCGAATATCTGCGCCTAGCGCCTTCATAATAGAAATTTTGTCGGGGGCGGCATGGTGGTCAACAACCGCGATAAAATGCAAATCAAACTCGATTGCTGCCAGCGCGAGTCCTATTCCGGTATTACCTGATGAGGATTCGATAATAGTGCTTTTAGGTTTTATTTTTCCTGATTTAAGGCCAGCAATAACCATGTTTCGAGCCATTCTGTCTTTCATACTTCCCCCTGGATTGTTCTTTTCCATTTTTAGAAATAGAGCACTTTTTTTGTGGGGAACAGCGATACGTAAAACAGGTGTATTGCCGATCAAATCAGTGACTTTGCTGCTGATCATAAATATTCCTATTTGTTATCTTTGAAAAAAATAAACTGCCCATCATGATTTTCCAGTGCATACAATCGACAAGGAATAGGGTGCCGATGAAATTGATTTTCAAGTAAGTCCATTTGATATCCGGCTGTATTTATGAAAATGAGCAAATCACCGGCTTGAGGAAGGTGAGTAAATAAAATTAAGCGATGGGTGATCACATCATTTTCTAAACAGCTATGTCCTGCTATCCATACTCGGGTGGGGCGCTGTTTATGTTGTTTTGAGTGTGGTACTAAAACATGTAGTGGATCGAGTAAAAACTCTGAGTTAAACCAAGTTTCACAGGCACTAAAGCTACTGCCTTCAACAAAAATAATAGGATGTTGGAATTGCTGATTAACGCGCACAACTCGAAATAGCGATATTGCACTTTGATCGACTAAACATCTGCCGGGCTCTATCGTTAGTGTGATATGGTTTTTCTTAAGGTATTGAGAGATGGTTTCGTTTTCTGTGTATTGGGATGATAGGAATGTAGTTAACCATTGGGTGGCTGATTGTTCCCCTCCATAAGGGTAAAAATCGGTTGGTATACGGTTATTTTGATAATATTGGCTCGTTTGATTATCTATCCATGATTGGTATTGCCTCGTTGAAACATATTGAACCGGTAGCCCGCCGCCAATATCAATGGTTTTAATTTCAAACCCCAATGACAGTGCTGATTTTATAAGTGGCTGTAATTCACGGAAAGCTTGTACGCGTGAAGCGCTTTTATAGCCACCTAAATGAAAATGGATACCTTGCCAAAGTAAGCCTGCATGCTGTTTGGCTAATTGAAGTGCCGTTATAAATGCAGCAGATTTCATGCCAAACCTAGAGCGGCTCATTTGTGGTTGATAGCGAAATAGAACCCTCGCGATGAATGATGTTCCTGATAATAGGTTGAGGATATCTTGTAATTCTTCAAGAGAATCAACGACAATCAGTGAGTTATGTAATATCAGTTTCCAAAGAAATTCATTGGTCTTCGCAGGACCAGTAGCACAAATTTTCTCTGGTGAAATCCCATAGTCATAGGCATCTTGCCATTCATGAAGGCTTGATACATCAACGCCAATACCTTCTTCAACGGCTATTTTGACTAGGATATTGGATTGGTTAACTTTCACGCCATACATAATGCGCCCTGTTACACCATGTTCTTGAAAAACAGCATTCAGTTTTAGAATATTTTGTTGCATGGTATGAGGGAAAATCACATTTAATGGGGAACCATACTGCTTAACCAGTTCTACCAGCCTTTCATTATTTTCAAAACATAGCCGTTTGACCTGCTCATCCATGAGCGGCGGTAATTCTGTTGGCGCTACAGTTTTGATAGATTGATAAGGTACCGATAAAAAATGGGTTAAGTTAGTTTGGTTCACCATGATTTCACCTCTTAGAAATCAACTGAAATAGAACCGAGTACGGTTCGCGGAGAGCCTTGAGCGAATGTGCTGTAGGAGGCTACACCAGACCAATAACGCTCATTTAAAATATTGGTGATATTTAGTCTCAACGTAACAGGCGTATTCGATATCTTAGTCTTATAGGCAGAGCCAATATCGACGGTTGTCCATGAAGGTATTGAATGAGTATTTTCTTTATTAACGTATTGACGAGTATGGTAATTGATATTGCCATTGATACTTAAACCTGAAACAGAAGGGATATCATATTCCGCACCAAAATTTGCGACCCAAGGGGAAACGCCAATCGGTTCATTTCCTTTATTTTGCCCAGATGCAGTTTTGGTGAGCTCTGCTTGAATATAAGTGACGCCGCCGGTTAAACGGAGAGAATCAAATGGCTTACCAGAGACACTTAGCTCAATACCACGATTACGTTGTTCATCGTTGGCAGAATAAATCAGGCTGTTAGGGTCTAATGACCCGCTTGGTTTACTGATTTGGAAAAGGCTCAGTGTTGTTATTGCAACGGGTTGTTCATATTTAACGCCTAACTCATATTGCTTAGAACGAAATGGCTTCATCATTTCGCCGCTATTTTTAGCATTAACCGGAGCAGTACTTCCTTTGCTGAGACCTTCAACATAATTCGCATATAGCGAGATATTATCAGTAGGTTTAAACAATAAACCGACTAATGGGGTAATAGCGGATTCATCATAAGTTGTTGAAAGAGCCCCTAAAGTAAAGCTATCAGATTTTATATTTTGATAGCGAATACCGGGGGTGACCATAAAGCTATCGTTAAAAAAGCCAATTGTATCGACCAATGAAACCCCTGAAAGTGTATTTTCGGAGCGTTTTGTTATTTCTGGGTAATCAGGGATTTGTTTATCGATATAAGTAGGGTGATATAAGTTGGTATTGTATGGTGTGCCTGCATTTGTACCGACATTATAACGATCAAAATAGCGGTTCCACTGTAATGCGAGTTGATGAGAGGTATTTCCTGTCATGAATTCACTTTTGATACCAGTGCCAACAGAGTAACGCTGGGTTTTGCTTTGAAAATTCATGATATATGTGGAGATATCCCCTTGATCATTAAGGACGGTGTAGGTTTGTTCATTAACCCGATCGATACGGGTTCGAGCACCACCAATATCCATAAATAATGAGGTATTGCTTAGCACATCATATTCCATATGTAATAAGGCGGAATCATCATTAGATTTCCACCATGTCCATGGGCTAGCTAAATTGGTTTTCCCACTAGGCGCAGGTGGAACAACCCCATTTTCCCCTAAAAAAAATGGACGATTAGTCGCATTCATATTTTGGTTTTGAGTAATGAGATCCAATGAAGCGCGAAAGCGTTCACTAGAATAATCTAGCGCGATAGCACCGACGCCGAGCCGACGGTCTTGATGGTCAACGGCAGTATTACCATTGGTGTAACTTCCATTCACGCGAATACCAAAATATTGGTTATTCCCTAGGTCATATAAACGGCCAACATCTAATTTACCACCTAACTGAGAGTCACTTAGATATTGGGCGGTTAAGCGAGTGATAGGCTGCGCACTGGCACGTTTGGTTACGACATTGATAACACCACCAACCCCCCCTTCAGGTGACATACCATATAACAGAGATGCTGGTCCTTTTAGAATATCAACACGTTCAGCGTAGTCTGCTAATAATTGAAAGTTAGGGGATACACCATAGATACCATTAAGCGCAAACTCACCGATATTACCTTCCGTTATAGGGAAGCCTCGAATATATAATGAGTCAAGTAGTCCACCTTTAGAGCTACTAATTTGTATCGAAGTATCGTGAGAAAGAATGTCTGAAATTTGTTGTGCTTGTTGTGATTCTAAATAAGCTGAATTGTAATTAGTGATATTAAAGGGAATATCCATAATATCGTTATCCCCTAATAGCCCCGCTTGCATTGATCTTGAAGAAAAAAGGTTAGGTTGTAGGTTATTATTACCCTTAGCTGATACGATGATACTATCTTTGCTGAGCTTATTATCTGATTTAGCAAAAAGGGTATTAGGATAAAAGAATGAAATTACCACACAAAATAAAGAGTGATAGGTAATTTTATGTTTTGCTATGTCTTTAAATGGTATAGTTAATAAGTTATTTTTCATATTGAATTAGTCGTTTTATTCGCTTTATTTACAAGGAAGGGAACAAACCTAGTATTACCTTCTGTTAGATAAAGTTTATTTATTGAAATAATAAAAATGGGTTCATTAAACCATGTTGTATTCGGTAATTAATATATCGTTGGATATGCATAGTGAGTAGTGAGCGAGTTTGCCAAGGTGAATTCATAAATATTTCATATTCTTGCCTCCAAAAACTTTCATCAATTCGAGGCTTAACTGATTCAAAAATATATTGAGTTATATTTTTTAATTCCCTCCAAAGCTGGTGGTTAGTTAAGCGGTAAAAACGAGTAATATGGACAGCTAGTTCATGTAAATGGCTTACAAAACAAGCGTCAATCAAAAAACTCCGTACAGGTTCTATATCCTCTTCAAAAACGGTCGGTAAAATACCGGGCCAAGAGTAGGCTTGTAATTGATAGCCTTGTTGGTGCAATAGGGGTAAAAAGGCTCGGCCATCACCATAGTCACGGATTAAACATTTTTCTGGGATACCTTCTGATGTGAAGAGTACTTGGGTATTTTGCTGATGAGCTTCAAGAGCAATGCCATATATCAAATACATAGATATAACAGGCTCTAAAATAACTTTTGTATAGCTGCGGAACCATTCACGAGGAGTTAATCCTGATTTTTCAATGAGTTCAGTGAAAATCGGTTTTTGTTGATTTGGTAAAGCAGTAAAGAGTGTTGCAACCGTGATAGGCAATAAATTGTCACTTCTTTCATAAGAATTCGTGCAACGAAATACGACAGAAAGAAAGCGCCCAGCTGAATCATCTTGTTCAATGGCATGTCGGTAGTGGATACCGAGATCTTCACGTAGAGATTCTAATTTCCCATGAAAGTTTTTCTCTTGTTTTAAGATGGTATCGATTAACTGACTAATTCTAGGCCCCATATGGATGGATTTTGCTTGCAAGCTACGCATTTCACTTGTCATCCAAACTGCGATGGGTAATTTAACAAATGCCTTATTAGTGGCATCTGTGGGGAGCATGGTCCTAAAGGACATCGTCGGTTTGGTTTCTAATTGAGGCCCATCAATAAGCAGTATTTCATCTTGAATGAGTTCTGCTGCTTGCTCTTTTACCCAATGATTTAAGTGCCAGGGATGAATGGGTAATGGAAGCCATTGTTGAGGATCCCTACCTTGTTGCCCAAGCCAATCACACCATTGTTGACCAATAAGTGGAAATTGTTGAAGAAACCAGAGGTGAATATTAGCGACATGCGGCAATGCTTCAATATAGGCCATATCTCGGCGTAGAGCTGCGACAGTAAGATTCACCGTAGCATTAAATTCAGGAGAGTAAGCCATAACATCTTTGGCTTTCATGTTTGGTCGGCTTTTCCATGTTGGATAATAGGGATGCCCTTCAAGTGAGCCCCATTGGTCGAGAAACAAAGCCGCATCGCGGATACTGTATTTATGAACGACCCAATCAGTTAAGTCATTAAAACCGTATTTAGACATTTGTTGGCTAATATCGTGTGACCAATTAATGCGGAAGTTGCGTGCATTAATGTCATTATCGACACTGTTTTTTATATCATTTTTTAATTTATTTAAATTGTTAGGGGTAAACGCTATATTTAAATCTTCTTTTAATATATCAAGCATGTCATCTATCGTTTGAATAATTTCCTTTTGATTGTTTTTATCGATTATATAAATATTTCCATAACTTAATACGGTATTGGCAGGGTATATATCTACATCGGTGAAAAGGATTTTAAATGATGATGTTATGGATTGATAAATATATCCACAATAATCAAAATCCCAATAAAATTGTTTTTTATCAATCAGTTTTTCTGCAAACAAGCAATGAATTAAACGCCTAAGGCTATTATGATGAGAAAATTCAGCATTAATATTTAAAACATTTGTTTGTTTAGGGGTATTCGTCATGATTAGCCTCTTATAGCTATGAGAACGAATTAATTAATGATGAATATCATTAACTAGAAAAATAATTTTGAATACTTGAAAGATATTGGTAATAAAGTTAGCATTGCCGAAAAAAATAGTAAATGAGAATTATTGTTTTTTTTATTCTCAATTGAGATGTAAGGGAAAATAATATGTTATTCAAATGATTGATTAGGAAGGTTCACGATGACTAATTGTTCTGTAACTTATTTATTTGTACCCGGAGATCACCCTCAATTCTTTGATAAAGCGTGTATTAGTGGCTCAGACGTGTTGATTTTAGATTTGGAGGATTCAGTTCATCCTTTACATAAATCTCTTGCTAGGCAGGAAGTTATGGATTGGTTACTCCATTATCCAAAAAAGGAGGTAACGCAAAAAATAGCCATTAGAATTAACCAGCCAAATAGTATTGAATATGATCAAGATATTGATTGGCTAAAGAAAAATAACTTATTCATCTATTTATCTCACCTTGTTATACCTAAAGTTGAATCTGTAGCGATGATCAACGATGTTAAAAAACATCTCTTTGATAATCCGCAACTATCGATGATTGCTATCATTGAAACGGCATGGGGGTTACACCGTGTTTATGATATCGCACATTCAGGTGTTGAGCGCCTTGCATTCGGCTCTTTAGACTTTTCTCTTGATATGCAGTGTGACATGTCTCGTGAATCACTGTTGTTTGCAAGAACACAAGTGGTGCTTGCTTCTCGCCTTGCAAATCTTTTAGCTCCTATCGACTGTGTCACACCAGATATTGATGATTTGGCTGCTTTAGAGCAAGAGTGTTTGCATGCTAAAGCTCTTGGTTTTACAGCAAAATTAGCTATTCATCCCAATCAAATTGCTATTATCAAGCGATCGTTTGATATAACGCAGCAGCAGCTGGCTTGGTCAAAAAAAGTATTACAACAATCTCAAGAGCAGTATGCCTTTAAAGTGGATGGCAAAATGGTAGATTTACCTTTAATTTTGCAGGCAAAGAAGTGGCTAAATACCCACAAATAAAAATACGCCTAATTTGCTTACCGTTTCTGGCATCATCCCCGTCCATTTATTTCGTCGTAATGAAAAATAGCGATTTTTTGTATCTCTGTATCGATACAACGAACGATTGTTTTTTTATAGGATAAGTTCCTAGGTTTGTCACGTTAGCCTAAAAAACGTGACATATCATGGAACATCTCTTGCCACTCGTTTTCGTCTATTTCCATCAAACCAAAATAGCGCAACATAAAGGCGCCCTCGGTAGCAAGAAACATCAGCCGAGCGCGTTTGCCATGCTCTGTTGAGGTGTCTAAATGGCGCAATCTATCACGATACCAAACACGGGTACTTTCTAAGTATTCAGGGGTTTGTAGTAAAGCTGCCATTAATGCTGCCCCCTTCGCCATCGCGACTTTGTCATGTTCATAGGTTGCAAGCCGATGGGCATTAATACGATTTTCTGGGGAGCTGTCTTTTTCAATCTCACGGTTAAATATTTGCTCATAGGTATAACCCCAGCGTTCAAACATTGCATCGATTAAGGCATCTTTGTTACCAAAACAGTATTGAACCCCTCCTTTAGAGATCCCCATAGATTTTGCGACTGCATCAATCGTCAGAGCAGCAGCACCTTGGTTAAGTACGATGTTTTCAGCGGCATCGAGCACTTTATCTCGATCGATAGTTCGTTGACGTCCCATTTAACAAAAACCTCTTTTCAATACATACGTATGGATTTATATTGTAGCACGATCATGAATAAATAGTGATTAAATAAACTTGTTGAGATGATTTTATGCTAGCAAATTATAAACGCTGGATTATTTTACTTTTAGTATCAAGTGTACTCTTTCTGATTGTCATCGATGTGACGGTGTTATATACCGCGTTACCGCGATTAACGCATGATTTAGGCGCCACATCTTCTGAAAAATTGTGGATCATGAATGCTTACCCATTAATTGTCGCTGGGCTGTTGCCTGCTGCGGGTATGCTTAGTGATCGCATTGGCCATAAGGTCATGTTTCTGTTAGGGCTACCTTTATTTGCGGTCGCTTCTTTATGTGCGGCATTTTCTCCGACGGCAATGAGCCTAATTTTATCCAGAGGCTTTTTAGCTGTGGGAGCGGCGCTGAGTATGCCTGCAACCTTATCGATTGTTAGACACGTTTTCTTAGATCCAAAAGAGCGTGCACTTGCGATAGGTATTTGGTCGGCGGTGGCATCAGGTGGTGCTGCGATAGGCCCTTTGGTTGGTGGTGCGCTGCTTAACCACTTTTGGTGGGGATCGGTCTTTTTAATTAATGTTCCTGTGGTATTGCTGGTATTACCTTTTGCCTATTTTTTAATTCCTAAATGTGGCGGAACAGGCTCACAAAAAATTGATTATCTTGGCTCTGGGTTAGTGCTAGTCGGGTTAGTTGGCATTATTTATGCTCTAAAAGAGCTGGGTAAGCCTTATACCAATTGGTGGGAGTTGACTATTGTTGGGGTTATCGGTGGGCTATTTTTATGGTTATTTAGCCGCAGACAAATAGCGTCTGAATCACCAATGATTGATTTTAAATTATTTTCTAACCCTCGTTTTAGTGCCGGTATTTTAATGGCGATATTATCGATGGTGATTATTGTGGGTGTCGAACTCCTATTGAGCCAAAGACTACAATTAGTTCAGGGGTATACGCCACTTCAAGCGGCGCTGTATATTATCCCGATCCCGATTGCTTCTGTATTAGCAGGCCCATTAACTGGAATGTTATTACATACAATGGGGGAAAGACGTTTAACCGTCATTGGCTTTGTTTGTACTTTGGCAGGGGTACTTGGTCTCATTTCTATTTATCAAACCTCAACAGGTTTCATCTTATTGTTATTCCTGTTTTTAATTGGTTTTGGTTTAGGAATTATTTTTACGACAGCTTCAACAACCGTGATGCTCAATGCGCCAGATAAAAAAGCCGGTATGGCCGCGTCTATTGAAGAAGTCGCATATGAAATTGGTAGTGTGTTGGGTGTAACCTTTATGGGGGGATTGATGAGTGCCATTTATACAATGAAATTATCATTGCCCGATAGCTTAGTCGTTGATAATAAAGCTTATGATAGCATTGATGAAGCTTTTATTGTTGCGGAGCATCTGCCGCACGAAAGTGCTAATTTATTGATAAATCAAGCGCACATAGCGTTTGATCAAGCCTTTTTTGGTGTCATGGTATCGACAGCGATTATTGTCATAATCAGCACGCTGTGTATCCCTTACTTTTTCCGTAAAAATTAACGTTAATGAATAAAGGGAAGTGAATTAAATGACACTTCCCTGCTTTTACCATGTATCCTCCACGCGGGGGTATTACTTCACTTTCCTGATCAACAGTGCGGCAAAGAATGGACAAATGGCAAATAAAATAAATAACCAAACAGAGGCTTGTTGAGCGCCTGCTATTCCACCAGGGGAAATCAACCCGCTGTTATTCACGACGACACCCACGAGCGCGGCAGAAAGCGCAGTCGCATATAGTTGAACGGTAATGACGGATGAAGACGCGAGATTTTCTTCACCACTAGGGGCGACACTGAACACTTTTAACACCAAGTGTGGCCAGCAAATACCAATACCAAGGCCAACTCCCATCATTGCGACTAAATAAATTGTAAACAGTAAGATTGAACTCACAAGCTCCGTATGAGGAGTCAAAATGGCTAACACAATTAATGAAATAAATATGATGATTGGCCCTATACGAAGTATTTTTAACACGATTGGGCCAGTTTTATTGGCACTTAATAATGCGCCAATCGTCCAACCTGCTGCCATAATCGCTGTAAGATAGCCTGCTGATAATGGCGAGAAGTGGTGGATGGTTTGTAAGAAATAAGGAACATAAATTTCCGTTGTCATACCACCCACCAACAAGCTCATCGTTAAATAAATCACACCGAGTGAATTTTTTAATGAATAAGTGCCTGTTGGTAGTAATCGCTTACCTTTTTTACCATCGATTTTTGCGATAGTGACCAATAAGATAAGGCCAACGAATAGGCCAATGGCATTGAATATCAACTGACTGGATAAGCTACCGATGGAAATCGCTAAGACGGAAATCACTAATAGTGAAATGGCGAGAACAGGCAGTTTACTGATCTGTTGGGATTGATTTGTCCTTTTAGGCAATTGATTTATCACGATTAGAACGAGTAGAAGTGCAACGGGAAGTAATGACCAAAAAGCCCAGCGCCAATGACCCGTTTGAGCGAATATTCCACCAATAGCAGGACCGCAAAGTGTCGCTATTCCCCACATACCGGAAACAATGCCCATGGCACGTGACCAAAGGTTTTCAGTAAACACAACGCGAATAAGGGCGTAGCTTAAGGCGAATAAAATTCCACCGCCTAGCCCTTGTAACGCTCGCCCGCCAAGTAACATTAACATTGATGGTGACAGTGCACACCAAATGGAGCCTAATGAGAAAATAAGCAGAGCCGTTAAATAGGCGAATTTAGGCCCTAATTGATTGAGTATTTTACTCGACAGTGTTGAACCCACAATTGAAGTAGCAACAAAAATCGTCGTATTCCACGCATAATATTCAAGACCACCGATATCATTGACGATACTAGGTAAGATAGTTGTCACAATATAAATATTGATAGCATGAAGAGCGACACCACCGGTGAGGGCAATCGTCAATAATGCGTTACGACCACTAAGTAAATCAGCCCACTTAGCTTGAGTTGTCGTGGAGGGTTCATTGCTCATAGCGAGACCTGCTAGACGAGAGAGTTAAAAAAACGTTAATATCCAAGTATTGACTTGGATATTAGAGTGACAGAATGATTAATGCAAGTGATTACTTTGATAATTTAAATATCAGCCAAGCGGTTGATAAGGTTTTGTTTTGCATAAAAACAAAAGGCCCTATCTCGACAGCTGTGATTGCAAAAGACTTGGCAATGACGGGGGAAGCGGCACGCCAGCATATTCAGAAACTGACGTCTTTAGGTTTAGTTGAAGGGGTGCAATGTACCTCTCAAACAGGAGCGGGCCGACCAAGGCAGAATTGGGTGCTCACAGCATTAGGGCATCAGCGCTTTCCTGACACACATGCTCAATTAACATTGCAGCTCATTGATTCTGTAAAAAATATTTTTGGTAATGAAGGGCTGGAAAAGCTAATTAGCCAACGAGAAGGGGAAGTTAAGGCGAAATATTTGTCGCGATGTGGCTCTTTACCTTTCGTTGAACGATTACAGGCATTAGCCGATGTTCGCAACGAAGAAGGTTATATGGCACATATTGAGCAAGATGGTAATAGCTGGTTATTTATTGAAAATCATTGCCCTATCTGTGCTGCGGCGACGGTCTGCCAAAATTTTTGTCGTTCAGAATTGCAACTGTTTCGCGATATTATGGGAAGTGATGTGACAGTTGAGCGTGAGCAATATTTGTTAAATGGCGCGGGACGTTGTGTCTATCGTGTACGGCAAATGAAATAGGGCCGAGTGTTACCTCGGCCCTGTTGAGATTGACTATTTTTCGATCTCAACCTGTTCGCTAGATTCGATGTGCGGCGTCAATTCTTCCGTTGTGAGCCATAATGGTTTCTTTTCAAATTGTTCGTAGAGTGACAATTGGTCTTGATAATGAGGTGATGGTTTGCCTTGAGGTGAAATAAAACCGCTTTGGCCTGGTGCGACGACATCCCAAGCTTTCACTTTACCATCGCTAAACACGATCAAATCATTTTCTGTGCCTCTATTATGATACTCATTTTGATGAAAACGCTCTTTTGCATTGGCTTGAGGAACGCCAAAGAAATTATTGGCTCTGAAAGTGAGTGCCGTGGCAGGGGTTTGCCAGCTTGCAAGATTATCACCATATTTTAGGGTCATCTGCTGATAAGTATTGCGTAATGCTTGGCGAATGACCTCATCTTGAGGTTTGCCTGCAAAGAGATCAATCGCTTGAGGAATTGCAGAGCGTTGTCCTAATAACGATTCATATAAGATTTTGGCCCCCGTACTAATATTCAGTGAACCTGTAGGGCCGTCTTGTGTTGTTTCATAGCCACTGGCTAAATACCATTTATCAAAGGGAGCCGGTACAGCTTGACCGAGAGTCGCTTTTAACATCTCCTTGAGCCAGATATCTAATATTGCCGAGCCTGGTTGAATATAATGCTTACCATCCTTTGTAAGATGATTAATGCCATCCCATTGGTTCAGTATATTAGCAAGTTTTACTGCATCATCATCGGCAGGTAAATCACGCGTAGCACGGATGATATAAGGGGTGAATAAGCGATGATTGAGGTCAACACGGCTGGTTTGTTTTAGGATATCCCACATATCCTCTTGGTTTAACAAAGCTTTTGATTCTATCAGTCTATTTATTTCTGTCACTCGATCAGCCGAACCCCATAAGAAAGCAAATAAATCACTAGCGGGGTAGTTTTTGGCTGGGGAATTATTCCAGTTGGCAATATAACCGGATTTCGGGTTATACACTTTTGGGTTATTGGCAAAGGGTTGCATACCTTGCCAATCCCACTCCCCGGTACCTGGCACTGGAAGGCGAGGGTCATGGTTTTCTTGGCGCTCAGGGTAATGTCCTGTATGGATATAACCAATATTGCCATCTCGATCGGCATAATACCAATTAATGGTCAGTGCTTGATTTTGTGCCTGAGCTTGCCATTGCTGCCAATTTTTGGATTGTGCCTGTTTTACCCATGCCATCAAAGAAGAGACTTCTTTTCCATCCCACGCTCGAGCCTTGCTGTATGCGATGTTAGCGCTGTTATCTTGTTTGACTATGTTGCCGTGCACCGTTCGATAAACATCTAATGTGACAGGCGAAGCATCTTTCACGTTAATGACCTCTTGGCGGCTGAGCATTTTTTTCCATTGGCCTTGATGTTGGTAATAGTTAGGACGTTTTGGGTCGAGTTTCTCTGCAAAAATATCGACACCATCACCAAAACCAGCCGTTGATCCCCATGCTATGTTGCCATTATGGCCAAATAATATTGCTGGATAAGCGAAAGGGGTGTTGCCAACCAAATCAAAACCAGCACCATGTAAACCAATGCCATAGGTATAGGCTGGGTTAAACCAGCCAAATTGTGGGCCGTTGAGCAAAATTGCGTTAGCGCCATCGGCTTTTGATTTGCCGACAACCCAGATATTACTCGTCGTTGGGTAACCTGCTAACCCGTTCGCACCGCCTTGCTCATATTGCTTGGCAATCAATTGGCTATTTTGCTGTGCTGTTAATGCGATTAATTTGCCGGAGGCATCCTTTGCAGGGCGCTCAAACATAGGGGGAATTAGACGGTAATCGTTTATTTGATTCACCTGAGATTGTTTATTTTTATTTTTTGTATCTGAATAGGTAAATTCTTGAGCATCAATAGTGGTGGGGGCATTAGGGTTGTTTAGCCAATTTATTTGGTTGAATACTGCTAACCCTGTTTGCTCACCATACTTATCTTTTAAGGCGGTTAATAAGGCTAGATTATCGATTTCACTGTTCATATCTGAGAAGCGGTTAGCCATAGTGCCCACCATAATCATGGCAACATCAAAGCTGTTCCATTGAGATGGTGTGAAGTCATAATCAATAAATTGTTTAGGCATTAATTTATCTGGCCTCGCATTCACTTGTTTGATCCAAGCGTTCATGCCGTCTGCATAGCCACGTAGGATATCCTGTTCTTCTTTAGGGAGATTTTTAATTTGTTGATGGATGGAGTCAGGCCAGTAATTACTGCGGATATCTTTATCAAAGGCAATAAAATCTTTGCCGAGCACTTCTGAAACGGTGCCTTGGGTACTGCGTTTTGCCATTTCCATCTGGAAAAGCCTGTCTTGGGCGACAGCATAGCCATAACCATAAAAAAGGCTATATACGTCATCGGCATAGATATGAGGAACGCCGTAGCTATCTCGATCGATTTTGATTTTATTCGGTTCGGCATAGCCAGTAGATGAAAGTGTTGTTAATCCAAAAATAATAACCGCAGATAATAAGTTGTTTATCTTCATCAGGTGAGTCTCCATTTTTTATTGTTTTATGAGACTAACAATCACTAATTTGTAAATGAAGAGTTAAATAATAGTTAAATTATTAATATGTGAACCAAGTAGATAAAAAAGGATACATAAAAATAAAAAAAATATTAAAAGTGAATCTGATCACGTTAGCTAAAAATTAGCTTTCTGTAGGTGAAAGGGCGCTTTTCTTGCGGCGATTAACCCACCATGCATAGAAAATACCCGATATTGCACCAGCAATATGCGATTCAGTTGAAATATATTGATGAACGGGCAGCAAGCCGGATGTCATTGCGCCAAAATAAAATAGCACCAAGACAGTGATGATAATGTCAGAAAGTTTGCGACGAAAATAACCTTGGGCGATCAGTAACCCCCAAAGCCCGAAAATCCAACCACTTGCGCCAACATGAATGGCGTAGCGACCAACTAACCAAACAGCTAATCCACCAGTAATAATAATAAAGAGCGAAGCTAATAGATATTCACGGATCTCTCTATGTAGCAGTACTGCGCTGAGGATCAGTAAAGGAGGAAGGTTACTCAGTAAATGTCCCCAACTACTATGAATAAAGGGGGAAAGGGGGATACCGATGAGGCCCTCTAAGCTTCTGGGTATGATACCAAAGCGATTTAACGAATAGCCTGCTAGGCTATTGATCACTTGGATGATGACCAATAGCCCAGCCAAAATAGCAAGTAGTTTCAGTCGTTGGTTCAACCACTGTTTCATGCTTGCTGGCTTAATGCTTGTACACTTTCAACCAGATCAGCAAGTTGTGCAACAACACGGTCACCCACATCTGCATTATCCCCACCTAGTGCTTTATTGCGCATAAAGTCCTTTTTGATTTGTTGCCAGCGTGCGGCCTGTTGCTCCGTGAGCTTACCGCGAATTTCAGCTAATTTGAGTAAATTTTCTTCTGCTCCTGTGGTGAGTAATTGTGCTTCACCGAGGTAGTGATCATCCAATAAACGTTCAAGCTCCTCTTCATTCATGACAGAGGACACTTTTTCACTCAGTTTATTCATATTTCGATAGCTACCTTGCAAACGGAAGGCTGGCTCGGTGCGGTATTTATCGGACTGTGCTGCACTGGCAATATATTGCTGATTCACTTTAAGTACGACATCGCGTAGCGTGATTAGGCGCTTAATGACAGCGACAATTTCACTGATTTCTGCATCTGAATAGGGGTAGCTCAAAGCATTAGTTGAGACTGATTTACCCATTGCTTTATCAACGAAAAGGTAGAGGTCATTGAGATCACGTAGAGCAAGCGGCGCAAGTACAGGGTTTGAGGTGAGACTGTTTTCAATGTAGCTTAATGCGAAGGCATCATCCATGCCGCCAAGCACTTCCCCTAGGTTATAGATATCAGCGCGGTTGGCGAGCATGTCCGGTATGCGGAACACTTCACCTGATTCGGTATATGGGTTACCTGCCATAACAACACAGAATTTTTTACCACGCATGTCATAGGTTTTCGTTTTTCCTTTCCAAACCCCTTCAATGCGCCTTGTTCCATCACACAGAGAAATAAATTTCTGTAAAAACTCAGGATGCGTATGCTGAATATCATCCACATAGAGCATCACGTTATTCCCCATCTCTAACGCTAAATTGAGTTTTTCTAGCTCCTGACGTGCAGTTGCATTTGGTGCTTGGTCTGGGTCGAGTGATAACACGTCATGACCTAACGCAGGCCCGTTAATTTTCATGAAAATGAGGCCTAAGCGGTCAGCAACATATTCCATCAATGTGGTTTTACCGTAACCAGGCGGGGAGATCATCAAGAGTAGCCCCATCAAATCGGTACGTTTACCTTCCCCTAATGCACCGATTTGCTTCGCCATATTGTCACCAATAATCGGTAAATAGACGTCGTTGATCAGTTTATTACGAACAAAGGAGCTAAGAGGGTGCGCTTTAAACTCATGCAGCTTCAAACGACGGCGCTCTTCAATGACAACACGTTGGCGTAACGCTTGATATTCACGGAATGCGGGAATAAACCGTTTTCTTTGAAAACGCATGCGACTGAAATAGTTATCTAAGCTCAACGAGAGGGTTTGATTTTCTATCGTTGGATGTTCGCCTAATAACCCATTAACTTTGAAGTACAGATCAGCTTCGCTATAACGTGCCGATGCGACTTTGTCTAAAATAATAATGGCGATTGCACCCGGAATATAAGGCGTAAGATGGGCAAATTCAGGCACTGAACATAGCCCTTGTAACCAGTTTTGAATCAATGCCCAACGCTGAGCATAGCGGCCTGCAAGGTTTTGTTGGGAACGGTTGAAGTCTATCCACATATGGGCGTCTTCTAACCGAGTTTGCAAGGCGGCAACAAGGTCTCTAGCATATTTACTGTAAACTAATTCAATAGGCGTTCTCGCCAGCGCAAAGCTAAGATACTCCGCGGCTTGAGTTTGTTGGTAACTTTCACAAGGTATCGGGTGCTCTTGTAAAAATAGGCTAATGTCTGCTTCGATCTCCGCCTGCAAATCGAGCAAAGCATCATCATTATGGAATAGCTGATGAATATTCATTGCGGTTCTGGCGCGCTCTGGCCATAAAGCCGGATATTCATTATTTTGTACTTGTTCCCAGAAAATCGCAGCAATTGCTCGCGATGTTGGGTTATAACGCAGTAAATCAGCACTCTCTCCGACAGGCAGGAGTTTTTTCAAAATAGCGATGGCATCGTGATCGTGAATACCTTTCTCATAGCCCTCTTTATAACGTGGGGCTGCAAAGTCGCGTACGATTTTCTCTAATTTCTCAGGCACCGATAACGCGGACTTAAGCATATTATAATCAAGGCCATCTTGGCGCTTACTTGCAGCGTAGATAATTGAATATGCAAGGTATTCAGCCCGATAAACATCGTCTGACTCGGATTCAAGTGCCGCTGACCAATAAGGTTGTAACTCAGCTAATTGAGGGTTATCAATAGGCTCTTGGAAATCGGTACCCGTCAGATATAACCAAAGTTGGTTATCTTTCGGCAAGATGGTTAAATCAAGCTCTTGGGTGTTAACACTAAAGCGATGGCGAGGCCCTAATTTAATTATATTACCGCCATCTTCGTAAATATCTGTTTTATCGCGTAGTGTGCGAATAGATTGGTCGCGCGCTGCTTTTAATCTAGCATCAATATCATCCGCTTTGACGTTATCATTGATTTCTCTTAGTTTTTCAATGATTTCACGCGTTTTTGTTGCCAATGGATCAGACGCAAAAAAGGCGTTTAATTCATCTTGAGACTGTAAACGTGCAGTACGGCGTTGCAAACTATCTAACAGGCGGTCGGCTGCTGTTTGTAAGTTTTGTGAACGGCGTTGGCGTTCATCTAATAAGGCTTGCTTGTGCGACTCAAAGGTTTCTAGCAGCTCTTCGCGTTTGGCGAGAATATCTTCTAGGAACTCATCATGGCTGCTGAATTGGCTTTCTAACTCTTCTAATTGGACTAATAGCCTAGATAGCTGGTCATCGCAGCGTTCAGGATCCGTGGAGAGTGATAGGGCATTTGTAATGCCTTGGCTAAATAGGCGGAATTGTGCGCCAAATTGAGCCACAGTCTCGACAGCACTTTGTGATTTACGTTTTTGTTGTAAACGAGCGCGTGACTGGTTTAATTGGGCATAAATTTGTGAAATTGCATCAATGATGTTGGTTTGTTGAGTCACATCATCAAATTTTAGCGAAGCCATTAGATTCGATAGCATATCCAAGTCGGCAGACATTTTTTCCATGCCATTCATTGGAATATCGAGCTGCGCACTATTTTGAGCACTCTCCATTTGCTCTTCAAACTGAGAAAGTTGCGTTTTAAATGGTTGTAGTGCTTTATCGCTCGCTAGGAAAGTCGCGGTAGTTTGAGAAACATACTGCTGTGCTTGCGTAATTTCTTCTTCCATCTGCGCGAGTTTCGTTAAATCCATATAGCGGAATTCGCGTAAGGAGATCAGGTGACCACGTTGGGCACTGAGTGCATTTAACCCATCAACAAACTGCTGAATATCATTCCAGCTTTCAGGTAGTGTTAAAGACATCAGTGTCTTTTGCCGATTAACCGCTTCATTCATCGATTTTGCTGATTGCTGGCGGATACTCTCGACTTTTTCATACTCATCTAAGACCAATTCACTGGTTTGTGTGATCTCTTTGAGTAATTTACCGATACCTAAACATTGCTCGTCATTAAACCAATAATAAATATCAAGTAGGTTTTTCGGTTGTTGGCTCAGTTGTTCATAGCGGGCAACGGAAACTTGATTACCTTCAATTTCTTTAGCAATATGCAGAATTTCTGAGATACCACGTACAAGATCAGCGTTACCAATGCGACCAAAAAAGCCCCCTCGCGCAGGCTGTTGATCGGCAAATTCTTCTGAATAGAAAGGGGTTTGCCAAACTTGCATCGGGTGAACTCGAGTGGCTTCGTCACCTTCACCTTCAAAGAGAACCATTTTCCCATCTTCAAGCATGGCATAACCATGCCCGATCAGCGGAATCGCCAGTTTTCGCTCAATCAAATTATAATTAAAGAGGGCGATACGACCTTGGTTTGGCGAATAGAAGACATACAGGACATCCTCACCGTTTGGGGAACGGCGCAAGCGACGAAAACGCATGCCATCCATAGGTTGATCAAAGGTTTTATACTCACCATTTTGTAAGTAATATCCACCTGGGAAAATAATGCCGTGGTCTTCGGGAAGCTGTACACATGCCTGACCAATCGCATCAATGCGTTGAGCTGTTTGAGTCAGTGTATTGTAGACGAGATAGCGCCAGTTCTCTTCGCGATAGGGTAATATTTTCAGTAAGATCAGGCTGCCTGTTTGGGCATATTCAATTTGGGCATCATCTAGGGATTGGTTTTTATCTAACACCGCTTCGCGATAAATGCCGAGGCCATCTTCTGTGTTATTTTCGCATTTTATGGTGAGGTCGCCACCAATAGTTTCAACGAAAACAGTATCTAAAATATTGATATGCGGAAAACGACCATTAACCGTGTTTTCACGGGTTGTTTTCACCCATTCAAAGTCATAGGCAGGGGGAAGGGCGATGTCGCGTTCACCGCGGTTGTCGATATAATCGATTTTGCTTTTATCACTGGAGATAGACCAGCGGAAAACCCGCACATCGGTGATACGTTCACCAATTTGAAAGCTAGCTAATAGCTTACCATCACGTTCAACTAACTGTAGTAATTGGGTGTTTTTGTAATAGGTGTAAAGCTCAGTAAAATCTTGGATAAAGCGCGTATCACTGAGGAAGGTGCCGTCATAGGAGACCGCTTCAACATCAAACTCACCTTGGTTATCAATCAGTCGATACAGAGAAAACACATCTTCAATTTGTGTTTCTCTTTTGAGGCCAAGGAAAACGTTATAGCCAAATAGAAGCCATTCACCAACTCGGACAATATCCCTTGCTTGGCAATTATTTTCTGTGCGAATACGAATACGGCCAATAATATCCATTTGGCTTTGACCGAACTCTTGTAAACGACTGTCATTGAGTTGCGCTGCTTTTTGATGAAGCTGTTGCCCTTGTTCTGTAAGGCGTTTGCGTAATATTTCATATGCGCCGCCTTGCGCAACAGCACTATCCAGTATGTTTTGCTCGTGACTCGTATCCTGAATTGACATGCGTCGTTGGTTTCCTTGGCTATAACAAAAGACAAAAGTTGAAGGCATACCCGATATGTATGCCTTTGAACTAGGATGCTCGTTTACCGTTAAATGATTATTCGCTACGGTATGAGTGCCATACCGAGCCAGTAATATAATTTAAACACGTTAGAGCATACCCCATTAGAGCTGATCATCCGTTGGTGCTTCAGGTTTTGCCGAGACGGTTTTAACCTGCGGGTTTGCACCTTTTGCAGCCATAAAGCTGTTAATCAAATCTTGAACCTCAGGGTTTTTCAGTAAAGCTGCAATATCGATTTTCTTATCGTCTTTACGGTTGATCAGCTTTTCGACACTCTCTTTAGCAAAGCTGCTTTTATCCATAAAGCCATCAACGGCTTTACCTAAGCTAAGCGCTTTAGAGAAGGTATTAAAGAAGCTACCGTCACCGCCCACAATTTCGATATTGGTTTTGGTTAATGCAGCAGCCAATACATCGGCTTGCTCACGAGCAATCTCTTTATTTGCGTCAATTGATGCCATAGCTTGCTCAAACTCTTTCTCAAGACGCATACGGAACTCTTCATGAGCACGGGCAGTATCGCTGAGGTGATCCATGGATTTGAATTTATCGGTCAAGCCATCCGCTTCTGCTTTCAGACGTTGACGGATCACTTCGGCTTGTGCGGCACCTAATTGACCTTCCCCTCGAGCTTGGGCAGCCAGTTTCTCTTCAAGCACTTTCGCATCCGCCAAGCCCAGTTTTTCTTTCGCATTGGCTTGTTGCTCTTCACCGCGTGCTTGAGCAGCCAGTTTTTCTTCGAGGACTTTCGCTTCAGCAAAGCCTTGTTGTTGTTCAGCAAGCGCTTTTGCTTCCAACACTTGTGCTTCAGTTAAGCCTTTTTCTTTTAATCCACGCGCTTCTGCTAGGAGTTTCTCAGCGGTGATATTCGCTAGGACTAATCCCTCTTTTTCTTCCGCTTCGGCTGTGGCTTGACGTACTCGTGCTTCTGCGAGGCCGAGTGCAGCATGTTCAGCTTCAATCCCTTCTGCTAAGCGTTTTTTGGCTTCTGCTTGTTTTGCTGAAGCTTCAAGTTCCGCTTGTGCCATGGTGCTGATTTCTTCGGCTCTGTGTTTTGCACTCGCTTCATCGGCTTCGGCTTTCTTCACTTGGCGAACTAAAGACTCTTCCGCTTCTGCCTGAGCGTTGATAACGGTCACTTGTCTTAAGCGATCGGCTTCTGATACTTCACGTACCTCTTTGATACGCTCTTCTTCTTGGGCAACGCTTTTTTCAACGATAACGCGTTCACGGATCACGTTAGAAATATTTTTGCGTTCTTCTTCCAACGCTTTTTCTTTTTCAATACGTTGTAGTTCAACCTCACGTTCGCGGGCTACGATTTCGAGGTCACGAGCACGATTAACGCGTTCCTGTTCAATAGCAACTGCGCGGGTCCGGTTCTGCTGAGCAACTTCAACTTCACGCATGCGATTTTCTTCACGAATTTCAATTTCTTGCTGAGTTTGAATACGTGCTTGCTCTGCTTTTAAGCGCTCTTCTTCTTGTACGCGTAATGTTTCGGCTTGCTCACGAGCACGAATATTTTCAATCTCACGTTTTTGGCGAGCTTCTGCATCCGCTTGTTGGCGTTCAAGGGCTAGGCTTGCTTCACGGGTTTCCACATTTTTCTTTTGAATAGCCAGTTCTTGGTCGCGCTCTTTCTGGTTAGTTTCAATATTATGGATAGCGGTGATTTCAGTGATTTTACGGATACCTTCGGAGTCGAAGATATTATTTGGATCAAGAGCGGCTTTTGGCGTTTGTTCAAGGTAGTCAATGGCCACATCTTCAAGTGCATAACCATTGAGATCTTTACCGATAACATCCACGATACGATCACGGAAGTTCTGCCTATCTTCAAATAGCTTAGAGAGTTCAAACTGCTTACCAACCGTTTTGAGTGCTTCTGAAAACTTAGCGCTAAATAAGGTACTGACGGCTTGATGATCGGATGCGCGGTCGACCCCAATGGCTTTAGCCACTTTGAGTACGTCTTCAGTGGTCTCATTAACACGTAAATAGAAAGCGACAGTAATATCTGCACGTAAGTTGTCTTGGCAAATCAGGCCATCTTTACCGCGGCGGTCAACTTCCAAAGTTAAGAGAGAAATTCTCATAAACTCTTTTTTGTAGATGACGGGATAAACTAAAGCACCAGTAAAGTGAACTTTTGGTTGCGACGACATGTCGTTAACAATCAATGCAGTTCCTTGTGGGACCTTGATATAGAAGGCTTTAAATAGCCCAAAAAAGCCAAGTATGACTATGATGATGCCCCCAATAATGGTTAAAAAGGGCATTAGGTCAGCCAATTCCATATTTTCTCTCCATGGGTTTCGATAATGTCGTCGTTAAAGGTTCAAAATAGTGTTTATTACTGGCGAAATTCATCTTCCGTCACCACATTGTAGCTGTGTGACACGGGGTCATAACTAATGATAACAACGCGGTCACCTCGCTTAATATTTTCAGTAGCAGCGGCACGAATTTGCAGAATTAACCCTGCACCACCATCTTCTAGTATGGCTTCGCCTTTATGTTCGGTGACTTCTCCTGAACGTACGGTGGCGAGTTTACCCATTAATCGCTGGGCTGTTTTTGGCGTATTAGATTTAGCCAATTTCTCACGTAATGGTTTTAAACATAGGGCGGTTAAGTGGATTGAAATAAAGGATATAACGAAGAATACAGTGAAGCCGACAAGGTAGCGTAGTAGTGTAATATCAATAAAGCGAATAAACCAATGAACACTAAAGTAACTTAATAACCAGCCAAATAGTGTAAATAAGGTCAGAATAATCGTGACTGGAATACCTGCAAGCCCGAGTTTTGTGAGCCAGCCAGCAAACCCTGTAGCATCAAAGCCGCCACCATCAACGGATGTATCAACATTAAATAAATCAATATCTAATAATCCAAAAGCGGCGCATAACCAATAAAACATAACAATAATAAGTAGGCCGCTAAAAATAATGACGGGGAAGGTCAGACAGTTTTGTAGAAACAAACTCATAAATGTTCTCTCTATAATATTTAGAGTTTCAATTTTGTTATTACCATTACCGTTAACTTAATCATATCAATTTCAATGATTTTCAGTATCGGACTAGTCTTTATTATCTGGCTGATTTTCATGAGTTATTTATGAAATTTTTCTAAGTATCATCAATGACTGATAAAAACGGGCTAGATAGGAGTTATTTTGCCATTAATTGTTAATAAAAGATAATGAATCATAACAGCAATATGTAAGATTATGTTATAACTTATTGAAACCGTAGAATTAAAAAACTCTGAAAAATGCATCAATATGAAAATATTATTTTTTAAATTATCTTTTTCTAGTGATAAACAATAAAATGGTTATTAATAAAAGAAAAAAGTGAGATTAAAGGCGTGCTATAGATTCAAAAACACAGTAAAGCAGCCCATTTCCATGGTCAGCTAGATATTCGTCAATTCACACCAGGCATTGCAATTTTTACCTACAATTTGTGACCTTTAACTTAACTAGCATTATGAAAATAGTTTACAGATACGTACGCGTCATTACGCCATAACTGAGTTAGGTTTGCTTGATATATTTGACATGTTCTATCGGAGTCTATTCGATAAAATAGCAATAAGTGGCTGAATGATGAAAAATTCCTCGTTCAGCCAAAATATCACTAACATCGGCATAGCTCAGAGATATTGAATCATAGCTACGTATACACAAAGGGTGATAGAGGGAGCAAAATACTTCCATTTAAAATCATTCAGTGACATGGTTATTTTCCTAAATAATGAGTAATAACGTCACACCAATGCACTTTTTGCAATAAGCGCCTTTAATCCCTATATCCTAAAGTGACAATCTTAATTCCTTTACTTTTACAAATGAGGCTTCGGTTTGCACCTTAACAACTAACATCGAGTTATATTGTTCATAGTTGTATGGTTGTATACTTATGCTAAAGAGATTATTTAGCGCTTTGCAATCCGATAATATTACAAGTAGATATACTTGAAAGTTCATTTCAATATTAAAAAAACCAATTACGTCATTTTTAAATTCATTTAATGCGTTAATTTCAGGATCACCATAGAAAATTTGAGATGTTGACATGACGTCTTCTATAGTACTAACACAGTCTTGCAGGACACTTATTTGTAACGATATATCATTAATGACATTAGATGAATCAAGTTGCATTTTAGAGAATGCTTCACGACAACTAGATATGTCATTCATATTTATAAAATTGGATATTGATTTAAGTTCATTAATCCAATTTTGGATTTGAGCTGATGAAGCCTCAATAACTTTCTCGCATACAAGCATTGAATTATTAATTGCGATGATTATTTTCTGGGCATAAAAGGGCAAGTTCCATTGCGAATTATTATACTTGCTTAATATACCAAGATAATTAAACATTAGGCTTTTATAATTTAAAATGTTCATACCTTCACCTTATGATTGAGTTAATTTTACTTCATGTTATTAACTTCCTATGCTATTTTTAGTGCTGATTTTTAATTAACATTAATTAAATCATAAGTTAACTTTTTAGGGTTGATGACATATTCAACACCACTCATTTGCGATTTAATTGTATCAGTATCTTTTAATACGATTTTAACTTGGTTATTAGCACTAGATAAGAATAATTCTCTAACATTATCCGTATTGATAATTCCCATATTTAGGTCACTAATAAGGTTATCTATATCATTAGAGAGAAACTGCCATGCATTTGACATTTCAAGTGAAGCTTGAGCTGCTTGTGATATACAAGTTGCCAGTTGCGCATTTCCCGTTGAACATGCTTGAGCGACTCTAACCTCATTTTTCAAATTAGCATCTTCAATTAATAACTTCTCTTTCAATCTAAGGTCACCCTGAAGTTTAAGTACCGCACCTATAACACCAGCAAGACCTGTTGCTATTGCCACCGCCCCTCCAATCACCATGCTTACTGCCGCCCCTCCGGTAACGAGGGAACCCACAGCCCCCACAATAATAGAAAAGAACCCTCCAGCAATACCTAAAGCACTAATCGTTATACCGGCTTGATCAGCAGCTATTTGTGTTTGTATATTGAGTATATTATTTCTATTTTGAGACAGCGCACCGTTATCACCTAGTATCGCGGTGTTTAATCTATCAACAACATCATAGAAACTCGCTACACTATTATCTAGCTTATGGCTAAATTGTGATAAGAGTGTGCTAGTTACATTCGCCTCACTTGCATATTTGTTTGATTGATCTCTAATCGCACCTAAAATATTTAGCCAATCAGAAATACTTTTTCCCGCCGGAACTTGGGATGCTATTGAATTATGAATTGTATAGTAAGCACTAATGCTGGAAATATTCCTAATTATCATTGGTTGTATCGTATCAAGATAATATTTTGCATTTTCTTTTGCTGTGCCTAATGCAGAATTGACATCTTGCTGTAAGCTAATTAATGACGGATTATTAGTGAAATTCACTAATGGCTGTTGCATAACGGAACGACAACTACTTTGTACAATCAAATCAAAACTAGATTGTTTTTTGTTTGCACTATTTATAGCTAAAGGAGATTGATTAAAATCCATGATATACCTCATTAATGTAATGCGATGCTTTATTTCATACGATTTAATTAATCATATGAAATAGAGAGATTGTTTAGTAATATCGGAGTTATCTTTTGCCATGATAATCACAGCCACTACATCAATTGATATTTTAAAAATATCTGATAAGTGATATTATGCGTTTAGAGTTTAAAAGACTGGCTTATCTGATAACCGATAAGGTCTGCTAAGGCGACTAATAAATTTAATGACTCCTAGCAATATGTGAACATATAGTTCATGATTTAATTTAATCATGAATCATAATTATTTTTTTGTGATGAAGTTGGCAAAAAATCAATTATAATGTCTTTATTATTATTTTGTCGTATTTATAGTTCACAACTAGTAAGCGATGGTAAAGTGATTTAATCAATCAACTAATAAAAAATAGGCATGTCGCTAGCCCTATTTCATTGTCTAATAGTTAGACAGCTTACCCTTATATGTTGATGATAGCTCACCAGCTTCGTTAATATGATGGACTGTTTTCACTTAGTTAAATTGCGAATGCTTATGATGTTATTCGATTATTTAAGATAATTTCTGACTGGTTAAAAGGGAGGCTATATTATAATTAACCGTATGTTTAATTTATTTTTGAATCTTAAGTCAAATGAATTTAATCATTAATTGAAGATTTTCTTATTGACACTGGTAAATAAAAATATCAATAAAAACAATATGTAGCATTAATAAGTTGAGCTTTGATAAAAAATAAACGCACCATTTTTAACAGTGACAATAATCATTTGATAAAGAATAGGCTATTGCCATTAATTGGCGTTCAATAAATCTATCTGTCTATTGATAGACTGGGGGTGTTTGTCGAGGGGATGCTAAAAATAGTCATGCCAGATGTGAATTGTTGAATATCTTTTTAGCCATTATTATGGGGCGTTTTACGGTGTTTTGGTTCCCGATCTCACTATTTAAAAACTGAAACAACGAAAAGAGACACGGTGTATTTAGCGCTGCTTCAGTTTTTTTAGTATGAAAAAATTTAAATAGAATTAATCAAGTAAGTTTAAACACGCAGCACCTCTTGCACCACCGGAGTCACCATATCGTGCTTTTTCAATGGCAGGGAGATTCGCGATACCATACAAATACTGAGGCAAAACATCAGGCAGAAGTTGGTAAATACCATCAAATTGCGATAATCCGCCACCAATCACCACTAAATCAGGGTCTAGTATGGTCAATACTTGACCTAAAAACATCCCTAATAAATCGATATAGCGTTCAACATGCTGTTTTGCATTGCGGTCGCCTTGGTAGTAAAGCTGGATAATTTCAATCGCTGATTTTTGTTCACCTGTAAATGAGGTATAGATGCGTTCAAAACCTGGGCCGGACAAATAGGTTTCAAAGCAAGCAGGTTTACCACAACCGCACATGACTTCCGGAACTTGGTTTCCAAGTAAACGAGCGCCCTGTAAGGTCACATTCATATGACCAATTTCGCCAGCAATGCCATTTTTACCGGGAAGGACTTTACCGTGGGTGACAAAGCCGCCACCAACGCCAGTGCCTAATATCAGACCAAGTACCGTTGGGTAATTTTTAAACTCAGGCGCCCAAGCTTCTGAAAGCGCAAAACAGTTAGCATCGTTCTCTACTTTGACTGGGCGTTGTAAGGTATCGGCTAAGTCATAGACCAAAGGCTGATATTTAGCGGCGGGTACATTTGTAGTAAATACCGTTCCTTTCTCGTGGTTGACAATACCGGGTATGCCAACTCCCACCTTTCCTTGACCGTTAAATTGAGTATCAGCTTCTTCAGTAAGATGACGAAAAGCATTAAGGAGAGCTTGATAATCATCTTTTGGTGTTGGTACGCGTTTTTGCCAAATGGGGTTGAGTGATTCATCAAACACAGCAAGTTCAATTTTTGTACCGCCCATATCAAAGCCGTAATACATAGGTATCTCCTTAATGGTGACAATTATCTAATACGCTTAGTATCACTTTGATAAGTCATAAATGGTAGCGTTTGAGGCTGATTATATAAAAGTTTTTAGTCAGATAATGCGGCTTTGCTGCTAGACATTGTTTTTGTTCATGTTAAAGAAAGCGCAGATTTTGCCGTGGCAGTGTAGGGAGGGCAATAAGAGGCTAGTTGTATGGACAAACGAGCCTCCTGTTGTTTTTTTAGACGGTTTAAGGTTCGCTGATTAATATTGATTTGTTCTGTGGATTAAAGTTTTTATAAATAAAATGATGCAATTCCATCGCAATAATATGATGGATTTCTTGGGTTGGATGTACCTCGTCAACAAATACATAGTGAGGGTCGATTTCTAAGGGAGCGTTCCCGAAGATGTACCCATGTGAAAAAGCCTTGTTTACCTCATAAGATCCCGGCTTTCTGGCATTTATGTTATTGACGACATTCATAATGTTATCCATGGTGTTATTGACGTCAAAGAACATGATCCGACAAGGTTGCTGTAAATTCATAAGCTCAACGAGTTGTCTAAGTTTATGATTATGTTCAATAGAAATACGTTGCATTTCCTGCCGGTATTTGGGGTTTTTCTCTGCGACCTTTTTGGCGTAAGGGGTTTGAGAAAGGTCGGGTATCCCCATGACTAAAATTTGCCTAGCGCCTTTTTGCACCATCTTCTCAATTGATTTTTTTTGACTCAAAACGACGAAATTCACGTCTGTTTTATGATAAGTGAGATAATCATTGGCACCGATAAAAACAATGACTAAATCTTTTTCGGTAAAATTTAACCCTTTTATCTGTTTTTCCATATTAGAGAGAAACCTAAATTTAGGGGATGACGTTGAATAAGATGCACAAGGTGCCCCACCTTCTGCCCTATTAATAAGCGTCACTTTCGGGTCGTGAGATATCCCTTTATGGAATGCCACGCTTTGCATTGTCAGAAATTCGGTCCATACGCTGCCATTAGTAAACTTACCTTTATAGTATTGAGAGGAGCGGGGGATAAGCCCTTTTGACTTGTGATACATCCTCTTTTCTGAGTCAGACAAGCTATCACCAATCACAATGACTCTGTCAAAATAATCAATAATGGATTTTTTCGGGTCATTTTCCATTGATAAAAGGCTATCTAGGCTTGATGTATGCACGTTGTGGTGTGGCGGAAAGGTCTTTTGGTACTCCATAGCCAATTGGAACGTTTTGCCGGGGATCCTGCTTTCTATTTTCTTTTCACTACTGAGTGTGGCATGTACTTTGGGGGCAGAAGATTTTATCTTATTTTGTATACTCTTAATCGAACCTAGTAGCGTGTCAGTGAAAGAAGGTTTTATCTGTTTAGCGACAGTATGCTGAGAAGTAATTGATTCTACGTTCATTGATTTACTCTATTAGTTGTTTTGATGATTAATAAAACTATCAACTAATAGTTGGTCTAAATATCAAATAAAGATTATAGCTCCCTATAAAATCAGTGCGTTTTATAGCAAAAACATTCATTTCCACAATAAAAACAAATATTTAATAATTTTTTAGTGTTCCTTTTCAATAAAAGGATTGCATCGCTATTTAAAAGTGTATATTGTTATATTATAACATAACAATTAGAGACGTTATGATGAAATCTGGGATCCATCCTCAATATCGAACCGTCGTGTTTCACGACACCAGTGCTGATGCTTATTTTAAAGTTGGTTCAACGATTAAAACGGAAAAAACAATAGAGTTTGAAGGTGAACGCTTTCCATATGTCACTTTGGATGTCTCTTCACAGTCACACCCGTTTTATACCGGTAAACAAAAAATGATTTCACAAGAAGGGAAAACCGCGCAGTTCCAGAAACGTTTTGCTCGCTTCCTATCAAAAGAGGAGAAATAAACGTGAAAGTCTTGAGTTCATTAAAAACCGCTAAACAGCGCCACCCTGATTGCCAAGTCGTTCGTCGGCGTGGTCGTGTTTATGTGATTTGCAAAACGAATCCACGTTTTAAAGCGGTACAGGGTTGTAGAAAGAAACGTTAAGCTTATCTAGGAACTGTTAGTGATTGATTTTCTTGACTTCAGTTTTCCTGCGCCATCGCGGCAGTCCTGTGTCGCGATGGTTTTTTTTCATTAGCCCCTCTACGTTTAGCCTTTTGCGCGTAGGGTATAAGCGCCAAGATAGGGGGATCATTAGGCACATTTCTAATCTTCTTACTATTAGTGAATAAATTCACTTGCACACTGGTTCATATTTTGTCAGCTTTAATGTACCCAATAAATTTTTTGTTTCTGCTGAGAGCAAAACCTGTTTTCGGATGGAGCAGAGCATTTATTCGGGGGGAGAATTTTAAACAGACAGGGTGAACATAATGAAAAATGTAGGATTTATCGGCTGGCGAGGTATGGTCGGTTCAGTTTTGATGCAGAGAATGGTAGAAGAAGGTGATTTTAATGCAATTCATCCTGTATTTTTTACCACCTCGCAACATGGCGCTGAAGCGCCAACTTATGGTGGGCATCGCGGAACGCTGCAAGATGCGAATGACATCGATGCATTAAAAGCGCTAGATATCATTATTAGTTGCCAAGGCGGTGATTATACGAATGATATTTACCCTAAATTACGTGCATCAGGCTGGGAAGGCTATTGGATTGATGCGGCATCAGCCTTACGTATGAAAGATGATGCGATCATCATTCTCGACCCCGTCAACCAACAACATATCCAAGATGGACTGAATAAAGGCATTAAGACCTTCGTTGGTGGTAACTGTACGGTCAGTTTGATGCTAATGTCGCTAGGCGGCTTGTTTACCAATAACCTCGTTGAATGGGCTTCTGTCGCAACATATCAGGCAGCTTCAGGGGCTGGCGCGCGCAATATGCGTGAACTATTAATGCAAATGGGTGCATTACATAATCAAGTGGCTAAAGAGCTACAAGATCCTGCATCGGCCATTTTAGATATTGAGAAAAAAGTGACCGACTTTACTCGTAGCGGCACCATGCCAACCGATGCGTTCGGGGTACCTTTGGCAGGCAGTTTGATCCCATGGATTGATAAAGCGCTAGAAAATGGCCAAAGCCGTGAAGAGTGGAAGGGCCAAGCGGAAACTAACAAAATTTTGGCAACAGGTAGTAATATTATCCCTGTTGATGGTTTATGTGTACGTATTGGTGCATTACGTTGCCATAGCCAAGCATTCACATTAAAACTGAAAAAAGATATCCCGCTCAATGAAGTTGAACAGTTGCTGGCTTCTCACAATGAATGGGTGAAAGTCGTCCCGAATGATCGTGAAATCACCATGCGTGAGCTGACACCTGCTGCGGTGACTGGCACATTGAGTACCCCTGTGGGCCGCCTGCGTAAACTGAATATGGGGCCAGAATATCTGTCTGCCTTCACCGTCGGTGACCAACTGTTGTGGGGTGCTGCCGAGCCACTACGTCGTATGCTAAACATCCTACTATAAGCCATATAGACATATTAATCTGCACCTCACATCCAACGTGGAGGTGCAGTTTTTTATCTTCTTTTCTGCTCCGCCAGTCTGTTCAAATAGTCCTGTAATAGCATTAGCCTCTTTGGATTATCGTGGTTATTACTTAATCGCTGAATGATTCGCTCTAGCTTGTTTGCATCGATTTTGTCGTGTTGTAAGCGAAAAACTAATGCATTTAGGGCGCGTTTTTTTGAGGGTTGATGCATAAATTGTTTATGCAGTATAACTAAAATCAACCAGATACCTTGCCTTACCTCGAAGAAATCAAGTGTAGCAGAGAAAGACTGCTCGCTTTTTTTGGCAAGTATTAACCCATTTAATAAACGATGCATTAGGCGCGTTGTTGATGGTTTATGGCCTTGAATAAGCTGTGCAACCCCTTGCTTAAATTGTTGATCAGCCAGTTGAAGCAGATGTTGGTAACGTTTTTGGGGGTTAGTTGGATAAATCCACATAAAGGCAATCATAGCCACAAGAGGTCCACAGACAATCGCAATCGCATTCCCCACACTGGTTGTAAAAGAAATTGAAAATGGGTAGCTAGGTTGCAGTAAGATCAGTGAAACCATTATGTAATCAAAAGCAATAAATATTAATCGGCTATGAGCAAAAATAATGATGCCGCTAATGATGACAGGGATAATTAACAAGGTCATTTGCCATGATGAGCTTGCAAAAGGCCACAGGCACCAACTGCAAATTAAGGCGGCAATAGCCCCCAAAAATTGCCCCGTGAAAACATTTTTCATGAACTTATCGGGGTAATCAAATGAAGCAAATATGGTTAGCATCACTGAAAGGCCTAAAGTGAGATAAGCCAGTGTCTGCCATTGTGTTAATAGCCAAAGCACCCCAACCACACCAATGGTGATAAATGACCGCGAAAATGCATGCCATGCCGAAATCTTGTCTTGATGTAATTTGAGCTTATCGACTCGGCTTTCACGCTTTATCGAGGTGCCTTTAATTGCGTAATAGAGCGTGACCAAAAGATTTTTTAAGGGGCCATTTGGGCAAAGTGATAATAAGTGTTTCCACTCTCTTTCTGACGGCTCTTGGTCTGGAAAGGGGAATGCGGCAATCGATTTAAATTGCGTTAAATGCAGTAATATTTGGCTTTGGGCAATTAATCGTTGCCGTGCTTGAGTCACCTGTTTTCGATGGTAGCGCCAACCAATACGGTTTGCTTCTAACTGCTCATCATAGCTTGCGATTTGCTGCCAGAGATGATGAATATCATCTGGTTTAATCGCTTCTTTCTTATGTAAGGCTCGATGTAAAATAGTATAAAACTGTTGATTTATCTGGTTTTTTAAAACAGTTATAGGTGCTTGGTCTCGCTTTGGCGTGAATAGATAATTAAAAATCACAGCAGAGAGAACGCCGACCAAGATAGTCCATAGCCTATCCCAAGCCACCAAAAAGATATTGTTTGAGTCATGTACGCTAAGCATGCTTACCATCACGGCAGAATAACCTGCGAGTAACGTACCATAAGCCACAAATCCTTTTTGGAGTTGCCCAATACCGCTACACGCCCCTAGCCATATGGCAAGCCCAAAGATAAACAGTAGCGGGTGGATAAAATGCAGGTAGATGAGTAGTACCCCAGCGAGTACGCCACTGACAGTACCGGCAAAACGCCACCAACTCTTTTCGAGTAAGTTTTCACGCCAAGGCTGAGCAGATGCCCACACAGTCATCGCTGCCCATTGTGGATGGACAAGCTGAAAATATTGAGCAACAAACAGCGCAATAATTGAGGCGCAAGCAGTGATTGTGGCAAAGCGTAAGCGATCTGAATTAAAACCTAAACGCTGCAACAAAGCATTATTTTGTGACATAAAGTATTGAATATGGGTAATATCTGCGTGTGAATAGTAAGATTAGTTGATATTATCAACTAAATGGATAACAGATTATTAACTAATTAGTTGATAAAATCAACTAATGGGGTATTTATGCGGACAGACCAAGCGCGTGTTTTTGGGATAATTAGCCGTGCAGCCCATCGCTATATGAAATGGATGGGGGAGCCTTATGGGATCAATGCGATTGAGTGTTTGATGTTACTTCATATTCAGCAATATGATGAATCGACGCTTGAGCAAATCTCGCGTGCAATGGTGATTGATAAGTCGGTAACAACGCGCGGGATCAGTAAATTCCTTGAGCAAGGATGGGTCGAGAAGAAGAGTAGCTTAATTGACAAGCGTGCTTACCATATCTCGCTAACGGCGGTTGGGGAGCAAATTGTTGAGGAGCTGAATGATAAATTAAATAAGTGGAATGATTACTTGGCGGCAGATTTAACGGAACAAGACGCTGAGCAACTATTTGGTTTTCTTGACAGCCTGGCAAAGAATGCCGTTGATATTTCTATTAAAGATTTCCCTGAACGGTTTACGGATAACCAAGAGTGATGCACTCGCTCCAATGATTTTAGAGCGAGCCATTGCCTGATTATTGTGGTGATGTCTGTTCTGAGGGGAGCGTATTGAGCTCCAATAAGTTTCGATTACCATCAATCATGGTGATCATTTTCTGTGGCTGATAGCACTCGCGTAGTGGAGATAAACAGGCTTTAGAGGAGCGCTGTTGTATTCCTAACCAATCACTCATTAGCCAATAATTATTCGCGGTAGAATAGGGCTGATTGAGGGCGGTTTCGTTCAATACAGGTTTGGACGCACTCTGGCTGTACCATATAAACAGGGGAATTTCATAGGCCTCTTTGCGTGGGCTATTGACACCATGGTGGTAGTGAATGTTACGGTCACTGTCTAATCGCTGTAAGGCATGATCAGAAAAATACATGACGGTTGCAGCCTTACCATCTAATTTTTGCAAGATCTTATCGATAAATTTATCGGTATAGGCAATCGAACTATCATAACAGTTATCATCCTCTTGCTTGCTAAATTCTTGGTATTGGTCTTCAGGGAAGCGATTACAGGATGGTTCATGACTACCATAGGTATGTAATACAATCAGTTTTTTCTTTTTCCCATTCTGCGGATCATCGCTAATGGCTTGGTCGAAATAGTCTAAAATCTCTTCATCGTAACCGACAAACTCATTCCATTTCTTGTGTTTTGCCATGCTAGCAATGGTGGAGATAACGCTGGTTTTTTTATTGGTTTTACCTTGATTGCTGATCCAATAGGTATCAAAGCCCGCATGGTTAGCTAAGGCAATAATGTTATCAGCATAGTGCTGCTTATCCTGCATCTGTGAAAAGCTAATGTTTGAGAGAGACACTGGCACCGATAGGATGGTGACTGGTGCAGGCGAATAGGCCTGATTAAACAGCAGCATTTGTGGTTTACGGCGGTTTAAATTGGGTGTTGTATCGTATTGATAACCATAAAGGCTTAGGTGGTCTCGGCGTACCGATTCGCCAATGATCAAGACATAAACATCGGCAGCAGTTTCTTTTTTATCGTATTGATATTGAACAGTATAACTGGATATCTTCCGAATGCCTCTATTTTCATATAAATTTCTGATCAGTGCAGACGCGTTATAAAAAGGGGTGTGAGAGAGATATTGTTCCCCTAAAAGTAGATAGCTATCTTGTTTCGCGAATAACGCGGAATAATAGGTTGGGATCAACACAAGATAACCACAAAATAACCCCAAGCTTGCCCAAGTGACTTTGCGATTGAGGTATTTAGCACCTTGACGAATACTCAAAAAATAAACAGCGAAAACAATAATATAAAATAGAACATAGTATTTGTTGTAGGAGAGCATGCCTACAGTTTCACTGCTATTGGTGTTGATAAATGTTTCGGCAATCGACGAGGAAAAGCGGATATCGTGTTTTTGATAAAAGAAAAATGAAACGGAGAGGTTGAGCGCCCATAAAAAGGTAACAAATACCGTGATGATTTTCCCAGCCAGCGTGCGGTAGATCCCCGCACAAAGCAACATAACTAATGCGCCCGTTACGGTGATCGCGAGCTTGGAAAGTAAACTAATATCACCACCCAATAGTGCGGGTATAGCGGAAATCAGCAAAAAGTAAATTAAAGTGATAAATAAACGCATAGTGATAATGATTGGTTATATCTAATTTAAAGATTTAATTGGGTATTATTTTTAATTAAGTTAATTAGGTATGTATTAAGCGTTTATAACATAAAAAAAGAGAGTTTAATCAATATACAAGGGGTAAAAAACTGTAAACTAGCGTTATGTTAAGTCATGGATAAAAGAAAACCCTATGTTTTCACACAGGGTTTTCAAGCTGATAACGGTTTTTTCTCGCCGCAAATTAGATATCAATATTTGCCGCTTTCAGAGCATTCTCTTCGATAAAGGCACGACGAGGTTCAACGGCATCACCCATCAAAGTGGTGAACAGCAAGTCGGTTGCGATAGCATCTTTTACGGTGACGCGCATCATACGACGTGTATCAGGGTTCATAGTGGTTTCCCAAAGTTGCTCAGGGTTCATCTCACCAAGACCTTTATAACGTTGTACCGATAGGCCACGACGTGACTCACGACTTAACCACGCCAGCGCTTCCTCGAAGTTTTTGATATTCTGGCGGCGTTCACCACGTTCGATATAAGCACCTTCTTCAATTAGGTCGGCAATCATGTCACCTAAATGGGTGATGCGGCGGTATTCGCTACCGTGAACAAAATCAAAGTCGAGATTGTAGTCAGTATCGACGCCATGAGTACGGATACGAATGGTCGGTTCAAATAGCTGACGTTCGCGATTTTCCTTGATGGTATAGCTGTAAGTACTACCAAGCTGCTCATTGTCTTCTAAGCGTTGAACTAAGCCTTTAGTCCACTCTTCGACTTGTTCACTGCTTTTCAGTGCTTCTTCCGTCAAGGTAGAGTGATACACCAAGCTATTCAGTAATGCTTGCGGATAGAGACGCTCAAGACGACGAATGATCTTGTGTGCAGCATTGTATTCAACAACCAGTTTTTCTAGCTCTTCGCCTTTCATCGCCGGTGCATCAGCACTTAGATGTAGCGCGGCTCCATCAAGTGCAATAGAAATGAGATACTCATCCATCGCATCATCATCTTTGATGTATTGCTCTTGCTTACCTTTTTTCACTTTGTACAGTGGAGGCTGAGCGATATAAACATGACCACGCTCAACAATTTCAGGCATTTGGCGATAGAAGAAGGTCAATAACAACGTACGGATATGCGAACCATCGACGTCAGCATCCGTCATGATAATAATGCTGTGATAACGCAGTTTATCTGGGTTATATTCATCACGCCCAATACCGCAGCCTAAAGCGGTGATCAACGTAGCGACCTCTTGTAAGGAGAGCATCTTATCGAAACGCGCTTTCTCAACGTTAAGAATTTTACCTTTTAGAGGCAAAATAGCTTGGTTCTTGCGGTTACGGCCTTGTTTTGCAGAGCCGCCCGCGGAGTCCCCTTCCACAAGGTAGAGTTCAGAAAGTGCTGGGTCGCGCTCTTGGCAGTCTGCCAGTTTGCCCGGCAAACCCGCCAGATCTAAGGCGCCTTTACGGCGAGTCATTTCACGTGCTTTACGTGCTGCCTCACGCGCACGCGCTGCATCAATAATTTTACCAACAACAATTTTTGCGTCAGTTGGGTTCTCTAATAGATACTCAACAAACCGTTCATTCATCATGGTTTCAACGGCTGTTTTCACCTCAGAAGAAACGAGTTTTTCTTTTGTTTGTGATGAAAACTTAGGATCAGGCACCTTAACAGAGATAACTGCAATCAAGCCTTCACGGGCATCGTCACCGGTTGCACTGACTTTAGCTTTTTTCTGATAGCCTTCTTTATCCATGTAGTTGTTGAGTGTACGTGTCATTGAGGCACGGAAGCCTGCAAGGTGAGTACCCCCATCACGCTGTGGAATATTATTGGTGTAGCAATAAACGTTTTCTTGGAAGCCATCGTTCCACTGCATGGCGATTTCAACACCAATACCATCTTTCTCAGTTGAGAAGTAGAATACAGATGGGTGAATTGGGGTTTTATTGCGGCTTAAATACTCAACGAACGCTTTAATTCCACCTTCATAGTGGAAATGGTCTTCTTTGCCATCACGTTTATCAATCAGTCTGATTGAGACACCAGAGTTTAAGAATGACAGTTCGCGCAGACGCTTAGCTAAAACGTCGTATTCAAATTCAGTGACGCCTTTGAAGGTGTCTAAGCTTGGCCAAAAACGGACGCGAGTTCCGGTTTGATCGGTTTCACCAACAACAGTTAGTGGGCCTTGTGGCTCACCGTGGCAATAAGTTTGTTCATGAACTTTACCATCACGGCGGATAGTGAGCTCTAATTTTTCGGATAAGGCGTTAACAACAGAAACCCCAACTCCGTGTAGACCGCCGGAGACTTTATAGGAGTTATCGTCAAATTTCCCGCCCGCATGCAGTACCGTCATGATAACTTCTGCTGCTGATACCCCTTCTTCCTCATGGATACCTGTTGGAATACCACGACCATCATCTTGAACAGAGACTGAGTTATCAGCATGGATTGTGATCACGATGTCGTCACAAAAACCGGCGAGGGCTTCGTCGATAGCGTTGTCGACAACCTCGAAGACCATGTGATGAAGACCTGTACCATCGTCGGTATCACCGATATACATGCCTGGGCGCTTACGCACGGCATCCAGCCCTTTTAATACCTTGATACTTGAGGAGTCATATGTATTCGACATCAACGTTTCCCGCTATATTTATTCCTGTGGTTTAACTTCTATTTTGCCATGTTCTACGCTAAACATCTTGCTATTTACATCAATCATGTCTTTAACTTGCTCAGGTGTTATTGCACTAACAAACACTTGAGCTTGCGTAGCCTTAAGCCGAGCAGCCAATAATTGACGGCGTCCCGAATCAAGTTCTGAGGCAAAATCATCCAGTAGATACAGGCATCTTTGCCCGCTCTGTTGGGTGAAAAACTCACCCTGCGCTAACCTTAATGCGCACATTAAAAGTTTCAATTGACCGCGTGAAAGCATATCTTCCACAGGGGTTCCATTCGCCCTGATCCGCAAATCAGCTTTATGTGGCCCAGAGGCGGTATAGGTTAACATTTTATCACGCTCAAATTGGCGTTCTAATAGCTCTGAATAATCGATTTCTTTATCCCAACCGCGTTGAAAAGAGACCGATAATACAAATTCAGGCAAAAATTGTTGGCAGGTTTGCTCAATATTTTCCGCAATACCTGCAATATATTCACTACGCCATTGGCTGATTTGCTCTGCAAGCGGAGCTAATTGCTGATCCCAATGGCGTATTTGTTCATAGCGACTGACCTGCCGTAATGCAGCATTGCGTTGCTTTAATAACCGTTTTAAGTCTGACCAAACGGAAAAAAACAACGGTTCGTTATGAAAACAGCCCCAGTCGATAAATGCACGTCGATACTTAGGGCCACCGTTTAGTAAGGTAAACCCTTCTGGGGTAATTAATTGCATTGGCAGTAATTTTGCCAGTTCTGCAATTTTATGGCCGTCTGTGCCATCAATTCTGACTTTACTGTCACCCTCACGGTTTTTACTCAACCCTAACGACAATGCTTTGCGCGATGCATCCAGATGGCCTAATTTCCCATGTAGGATAAATTGAGCCTGTTCGTGACGGATCACGCGGTTCGCTTGGATACTACGAAAAGCACGACCATGTCCCAAGGTGTATATCGCTTCAAGCACACTGGTTTTGCCGCTCCCATTGGGGCCAATTAAAAAATTGAACCCATTAGCTAAAGCGAGATCGGCATCTTCAATGTTACGAAAATCGCGGATCAATAAACGCGAAAGGATCATAAAACGATTACAAACGCATTGGCATAACAACGTAAACAGCCGCGCTACTTGCGGAGTCTTCAATTTGAACACTCGACACAGCATCGGTTAAAAACAGAGTGACGTTTTCACTCTTCAGGGCATTGAGCACATCAAGGATATAGCTAACGTTAAAGCCTATTTCCATTTCAGTACCCTGATAATTCACATCAACAATCTCTTCCGCTTCTTCTTGCTCTGGGTTGTTTGCCGTAATGCGTAACTGATTTTCACTGAAATATAAGCGAACGCCACGGAATTTTTCATTCGATAAGATGGCCGCGCGTGAAAATGCTTGCTTGAGCAGATCACAACGAGCTTCTAATGTCTTATCCGGGTTTTTCGGCAGAACACGACGATAATCAGGGAACCTGCCATCAACCAGTTTTGAGGTGAAAATAAAATCACCCACATGGGCACGAATATTATTACTGCCTATTTGCAATTGGACAGGGGTATCACCGCCATCCAAGAGGCGCATTAACTCAATGACCCCTTTGCGTGGCACGATGACCGAATGTGAAGGTAAATCTTGCCCGATATCCATCGCACATACAGCAAGGCGGTGCCCATCGGTTGAAACGGTTCTTAATAACTGGCCTTCGGTTTCAAATAGCATGCCGTTGAGGTAATAACGGACATCTTGATGAGCCATTGAAAACTGAGTGGCTTCGATTAAGCGTTTGAGGATTGACTGTGGAAGCGAAAACTCCACCTCACTTTGCCAATCATCTAAATTCGGGAAATCTGTGGCTGGTAATGTCGATAGTGAAAAACGGCTACGCCCTGAGCGAACAAGCAGCCTGTCATCATCGAGTTCTACACGAATTTCAGAACCTTCAGGAAGCCCACGCCAGATATCAAAAAACTTGCGTGCTGGAACGGTGGTTGCTCCAACGTCATGCTCCTGCGTTAAAGGAACATGGGCCATCATCTCCATTTCTAAGTCGGTTCCGGTTAATAGCAAAGCGCCTTCTTTAACTTGTAAAAGAAGATTACCTAAAATAGGTAGCGTTGGACGCCCACCTAATGGACCACTAACCTGTTGCAACGGTTTTAATAACTGCTCGCGTTCAATAGTAAATTTCATAGCAATTAAGATGATAATGTTCTGATTAAGTTAGAAAAATCCTCTTTGATGTCATGGCTTTCTTCCCGCAATTGTTCAATTTTACGGCAAGCATGCAATACCGTTGTATGATCACGGCCACCAAAGGCATCCCCGATTTCAGGCAAACTATGATTGGTCAGTTCCTTCGCCAACGCCATCGCCATCTGGCGCGGACGGGCGACAGAGCGAGAACGACGTTTAGAAAGTAAATCCGCAACTTTTATTTTGTAATATTCAGCCACAGTTTTCTGAATGTTATCGATAGTTACCAGTTTTTCTTGTAGTGCTAGCAAATCTCGCAGCGCTTCACGCACAAAGTCAATGGTGATAGCGCGGCCAGTAAAGTTTGCATTGGCAATAACACGGTTTAACGCACCTTCCAGTTCACGCACATTGGAGCGTAGGCGTTTAGCGATAAAAAAAGCCACCTCGCCCGGAAGCTGGATCTCATTTTCATCGGCTTTCTTCATCAAAATCGCTACACGGGTTTCTAATTCAGGTGGTTCAATGGCCACTGTTAAACCCCAACCAAAACGCGATTTTAAACGATCTTCAACCCCATTGATCTCTTTAGGGTAGCGATCGGAAGTCAAAATAATTTGTTGGTTGCCTTCCAACAGCGCATTGAAGGTATGGAAAAACTCTTCTTGAGAACGCTCTTTATTCGCAAAAAATTGGATATCATCAATCAGCAGTGCATCAACAGAGCGGTAATAGCGTTTAAACTCTTCAATCGCATTGTTTTGTAAAGCTTTGACCATATCTTGCACAAAACGTTCAGAATGCATATATACGACACGCGCATTGGCTTTGTGCTGCATGATGCTGTTGCCTACAGCATGTAATAAGTGTGTTTTACCTAAGCCCGTTCCCCCATAAAGGAATAATGGGTTGTATGCTCCCCCTGGATTTTCGGCAACTTGCCTCGCAGCAGCACGAGCGAGTTGGTTTGATTTACCTTCAACAAAGTTATCAAAGGTGTGTTTGGGGTTAACATTGGAGCGATAGGCAACATCAGGTTGCGCTTTGGTTGAGTTATCCCAACTTGGCTTCACTGGCGCCGACGGAACGGCGATAGCTGGCGCTTCATGGGTATGGCGAGCCTGAGTATTGGTAGGAGAAACGGTGATGGGTTTGCTCCCCACCTCAAAACGCAGAGCTGGCGCATCAGTACCACAAAAGTCATTCAATAACTCGTTGATGTTATTGATGTACTTATCTCTAACCCAATCAAGGACAAAACGATTCGGGGCATAAAGTGCCAGTGTATTATCGTTTAATTCAGCTTGAAGAGGGCGTATCCACATACTGAATTCTGTGGCAGGTAGTTCATCCTGCAATCGGGCAAGACATTGCTGCCAAAGCGAAAGTGACACGGTGGACTCCCCTAAACAAGATCAATGAAACAAAAGAAGTACGGATTAAACAAAGAATTTTTTACTGGCCGCTTTTTTATACAAGCGCCAGAGAAGTCAAAGTGATTCATTTTTACTCATCGTATTTTTCCGATCCGCAGATCAGAAACGTGACCAGAGATCATACCGTAAAATTGGCAAGAGATCTTCATTCTTTTACACAGTTTTTATGCTTTTTATCCACAGGTAATTGTGGTAAGACATCGCGATTAGAGGAGAACCCTCTTGTTTGATCTCGATCATTTGCTATTTTTCCACAAAGCTGGGGATAACTTTAGACGATTTATGGAAAATTTTCTCTAAGGATCAAAAAATATTTTTAGATCGGCCGATGATCCTTGCGCTTTGAGGCGGAGTCCGTATAATCTTCCACCCTGTGTACTGCATTGAAGTGATTTTCACGATAGACCATTTCGAGGTAAGTTATGAAAATGGCGCTTCATTCGCTGTTGCAGCATATGTCAGCAAACCTGTCAGCCAGGCTATAAATAAAGTGGTTTGATTGCGTCATTTCATTGACGTGACCCCCTATGTTTTATTACAATCCTGCCTCTTTCTATATTGTTGCGATAGAGGCACAGGTGTAAATCAGTTTCCACTGGTTGCCAACGCGTTTACTGAATCAGTAATAAATTTTAAAGTTAGGTAGAAATCGTTATGAAACGCACTTTTCAACCGTCCGTACTGAAACGCAACCGTTCACACGGTTTCCGTGCTCGTATGGCCACTAAAAATGGTCGTCAGGTTCTGGCTCGCCGTCGTGCTAAAGGCCGCGCTCGTCTGACCGTTTCATCTAAGTAATAAAGCTAGCCCTCTATTCAAGTGGTTACGCTCGCTTTTACCCGGGAGTTACGTTTGTTAACTCCCAGGCACTTCGATAATGTCTTTAAGCAGCCGCAGAGGGCGAGTTCCCCAGAGATAACAATCCTTGGTCGCCTAAACGAGCTGGGGCATCCCCGCATCGGTCTCACCATCGCCAAAAAAAATGTTAAACGAGCTCATGAGCGAAATCGTATTAAGCGATTAGCCCGTGAATATTTTCGTTTGCATCAACATGAGTTGCCTCCCATGGATTTTGTGGTATTGGTAAGAAAAGGGGTTGCTAATCTCGATAATCAACAAATAACGGAAACATTGGGTAAATTATGGCGTCGACACTGTCGCTTGGCTCAAAACTCCTGATTGGGTTGATTAGGGGATACCAATTGGCAATTAGCCCACTGTTAGGGCCTCGTTGCCGTTTCAATCCAACTTGTTCAAATTATGGAATTGAGGCATTGCGCAGGTTTGGAATGTTAAAAGGTAGTTGGTTAACGGCGAAACGCGTATTAAAATGCCACCCTTTACACGCTGGTGGAGACGATCCTGTTCCGCCTAAAAAAAACGATGATAATAGAGAATTATAACGATGGATTCGCAACGCAATCTTCTACTCATCGCTTTGCTATTTGTTTCGTTCTTAGTATGGCAGGCCTGGGAAAGCGATAAAGCTGCTCAGGATCTAAAAACTGTCCAAACGACACAACAAACAGATATGCCAAGCAGTGATTCCCAAGCTGTTACAAGCAGTGGGCAAGGTAAGCTAATCACAGTGAAAACGGATGTGTTAGATTTACGCATCAATACTCGTGGTGGTGATATCGATGAGGCTGACTTGTTAGCCTATCCTGCAACCCTTCATTCGGAAAGTCCCTTCCGTTTACTGGAAACTACACCCGATTTTATCTATCAGGCACAAAGTGGTCTGATTGGCCAACATGGCCCAGATAACCCAGATAATAGCAATGGTCAACGCCCTGTTTATAGTGTGGAATCATCAAGTTTCATTCTTGCGGATGGCCAAGATGAGCTACGTGTTCCGATGACATTCACCGACAAAAACGGTGTGGTTTATCAAAAAACCTATGTGTTGAAACGCGGCCACTACAATGTTGATGTTGAATACAATATTCAGAACCCAACAGCGCAAGCTTTGAACCTTGCCTTCTTTGGTCAGTTAAAACAAACTATCCAACTACCAAAAGAACGTGATACAGGTAGCAGCAACTTCGCATTACATACATACCGTGGTGCAGCCTATTCTTCAGATGAATCTAACTATAAAAAATATAGCTTTAGTGATATCGAAGATAAAAAACTCAATGTCACCACTAAAGGTGGTTGGGTGGCGATGTTGCAACAATACTTTGCAACCGCGTGGGTTCCTGCAAGTAATGAAAATAGCACGTTCTACACCATCGACCTTGGTCAAAAAGAGGCGATTATCGGTTATAAGAGCCAACCATTAACGATTGCTGCTAATGGTGCTGGTACTTATTCATCGACGCTATGGGTAGGCCCTGAAATCCAGTCAGAAATGGCTGAAGTGGCACCTCATTTAGACTTAACGGTTGATTATGGTTGGTTATGGTTTATCTCTCAGCCACTGTTCAAGCTGTTGAAATTTATTCACGGTTTTGTCGGTAACTGGGGTATTGCTATCATCATCATTACCTTTATCGTCCGTGGTATTATGTACCCGCTGACTAAAGCACAGTACACCTCAATGGCGAAAATGCGTTTATTGCAACCAAAACTGGCGGCAATGCGTGAGCGTATTGGTGATGACAAACAGCGTATGAGCCAAGAAATGATGGCGTTGTACAAAGCAGAGAAAGTCAACCCACTAGGTGGTTGTTTACCGCTGCTTATCCAGATGCCAATCTTCCTTGCTCTTTATTACATGTTGATGGGTTCTGTTGAACTACGTCATGCACCATTCTTTGGTTGGATTCAGGACTTGTCAGCACAAGACCCATACTACATCCTGCCAGTGTTGATGGGTGTGACTATGTTTGTTATTCAGAAGATGTCGCCAACAGCCGTGACCGATCCTATGCAGCAGAAGATTATGACCTATATGCCGGTCGTCTTTACTATCTTCTTCCTGTGGTTCCCTTCTGGTCTGGTACTGTACTACATCGTGAGTAACTTGGTGACCATTATCCAGCAGCAGATCATCTACCGCGGTCTGGAAAAACGTGGTCTACATAGCCGCGATAAAAAAGAGAAGAAATAATAGAGGTCTTGGGTAAGCAAGAAGCTTATTTCAGGATATAGTATTAAGGCGGCCATTCATGACCGCCTTAATTTTTTATAGGAATGACAGAGAGACATCATGCAAACCAACGATACGATTGTTGCACAGGCAACACCTCCCGGTCGTGGTGGGGTCGGTATTTTACGTGTATCAGGCCCAAAAGCGGCTGTAGTTGCTCAAACTGTGTTGGGTAAGCTACCAAAACCGCGTTATGCGGATTACCTACCTTTTCGTGACGTCGATGACACCGTACTGGACCAAGGTATTGCCATTTTTTTCCCCGGCCCTAACTCATTTACAGGGGAAGATGTTCTAGAACTGCAAGGCCATGGTGGTCCTGTCATTCTTGATTTATTACTTAGACGTATTTTGACGATTGATGGGGTGCGTATTGCTAACCCAGGTGAGTTCTCTGAACGTGCATTTTTGAATGACAAATTAGATTTAGCACAAGCTGAGGCGATTGCAGATCTGATTGATGCAAGTTCAGAGCAAGCCGCCCGTTCGGCAATGAACTCGTTACAAGGGGCATTTTCAGCACAAATCCATCAAATGGTCGAAGCATTGACGACATTGCGTATTTATGTCGAAGCTGCCATCGATTTCCCTGATGAAGAAATTGATTTTCTTTCTGACGGTAAAATTGAAGCCAAATTGGATGACGTGATAGCGGATTTAGAGCGAGTGCGCTCAGAAGCTCGCCAAGGCAGCTTGTTGCGTGAAGGGATGAAAGTGGTGATTGCGGGTCGTCCTAATGCAGGGAAATCGAGTTTATTGAATGCGTTAGCAGGTCGTGAAGCAGCGATTGTGACTGATATTGCAGGAACCACACGTGATGTTTTGCGTGAGCATATTCATATTGATGGTATGCCATTGCACGTGATTGATACAGCGGGCTTACGTGAAGCGAGTGATGAAGTTGAACGTATTGGTATTGAGCGAGCATGGAAAGAGATTGAACAGGCAGACCGAGTTTTGTTTATGCTTGATAGCACCACCACGGATGCGACAGAGCCTCAAGAGATTTGGCCTGAATTTATGGCACGCCTGCCAGAAACATTGCCTGTTACTGTGATCCGCAATAAAGCGGATAAAACAGGTGAAAAAATTGAGTTTGTTGAAGATGTTCGTTACCCATTAATTCGCCTATCTGCACGTGAAGAGAAAGGGATTGATTTGTTGCGCGATCACCTAAAAGAGACGATGGGTTTTAATAGTAATACCGAAGGTGGTTTTTTGGCTCGTCGCCGTCATCTACAAGCCCTTGATGCAGCGGCAATGCACTTAGCGCAAGGTCATGAGCAATTGGTCGTTGCTCGCTCCGGTGAGCTACTTGCAGAGGAGTTGCGCCTTGCACAGCAAGAGCTGAGCGAGATCACCGGTGAATTTACATCAGATGACCTGTTAGGCCGTATTTTCTCCAGCTTCTGTATCGGCAAGTAAAAATTTGCTTAGCTAAAAGTTGTGGCAGCTTGCTATCTTATCAGCAAGCTGCAGTCAATCTATCGCCGTTAGATCTGTTAACTGGTTATAAAACTGAGACTTCACAGGATATGCATGACGATCGGTGAATACAAAAGGTATCTTTACGGCGGCTAATGAGGTCTGTATTGTCAATAGTCACCCAATTCGGTGACAGATGTTCACTATTTCCTGCATATAAACTATTGGCAAAAAGCCAAAGGGTGCCTTAGGATAATTTTCCAGTTTTCTTTTTAAGCCAACTCTCTTTTAATCGTAATGAGTACAAATTTTTCATTAGGAAAATTTTTTTGCACTCTGCCATCAAAGGGATTGCGTGAAAACCAATGAAACGGAACATAGCTATCTAATTGATGTTTTTTTCTACCTTCGATGATCTCTTTGTCTGCAATATCATGAAATTTCTTAATGTCTACTCTTGGCTTTAAGCCCTCAATCAATATATTTCTTATATTTTTCAAACTAGTAAGATGATATATTAGCTTTTTTGTTTTGATATCATTCATATAGTATTCCTTTGATTATTATAAAAATAATATAATTAGAGTGTTAGTTTAATTATTTCATCTAATTATCAAGAGAATATCGCAATATATGGCAAAGAGCAGTGATAGTGCTAACATCATTAAGAAATACTTATTATTTGGATGATGTCTGCTTAACGTTAATTTTGTCTTAATCCTTCTTGTGATTTTTCTTTTTATAATGTCGAGCTAATTTTAGTCATAGGTTATATTCATGAGCATTAAGCTTCCTACCAATATACACATCTACAATTTTGTACAGCGACCTGACCTTATCGATGAATCCGATGAACTGCTGGATAAATTATGGCCAGAGTTTATGAGCCAAACTGCTGTTTGTGATGAATATTGGCAAGTATTGTATGAAGAGCCGAATGCACAATTTCAGTTTTTAGCTGTCGCGAATGTGGATGGAAAAGAGAAGGTCGTCGGTGTCATTAAAGCGATCTCCTTTCTATGGCCTGATGAAAATCTGACAAAACTGCCTGATTTTGGTTGGGATGATATTTTCAATTTTGCGGTTGAGAATAAACAAGGTGAAGATCGCTATATTTCTGCATTATCAGTGACGATTGAGCCTGAATATCGTGGTTATCAAATTCCAGCACTACTGATTAATGCGTTGAAAAAAGCGGCTGTAGCGTATGGGGCGAAGGCGGTTGTTGTTCCTGTACGACCCACTTTAAAGCATCGTTATCCTCTACAATCATTTGACGATTATTGTGCATGGAAAAATGCACAAGGGGAGCCTTTTGACCCTTGGATACGCACACATTGGCGATTAGGGGGTAAAATTTTACAGCCTGTATATCGTTCTATGGTGATTGTTGGCACCATTAAACAATGGGAGTCATGGACAGGCATGCGTTTTATGCAGTCTGGCCAATATATTGTACCGCAGGCGTTAGTTCCCGTTAATATCGATACACAAGCTCAATGGGGCGAATATATCGAGCCTAACCTTTGGATGTTGCACTCTCTGGGAAATGAATAAAGGGAGTGCTATGTAAATGTTTATGCATGCCATACTATTTCTAATGTTAGGGCGTTGATATTTTTCTTTTTTAATTGTTTATTTGAAATATCAGTCGGTGACTTAATCTGTAATTCGATTACTGTGGGTAAATACTGTGGCTTTTCCTTGGCGGCAGAAACCGACTAACGTTAAATTTGCTTTTTGCGCGACTTCAATGGCTAATGAGGTCGCAGCAGAAACAGCAAACAAAATTTCAGCGCCACAGCTTGCCGCCTTTTGCACCATCTCATAACTCGCTCGACTAGAAACCAATACGGCACCTTGTTGCCAATCATGACGGTGTTTCATACCTAAAAGTTTATCCAATGCGACATGGCGACCAACATCTTCACAACCGCCAACCAATTGGCCCTCTGGTGAAATCCACGCGGCAGCATGAGTACATCCAGTGAGTGCTCCGATTTCTTGCACTTTTTTTAGCTCAGATAATGCGTTATCTAAGTGACTTAGTGAGAAAGTTTGGGTGAATGGCAGTGGGGAAATAGGTTTAAAAATTTCGTCGAGTTGTTCCGTGCCGCAAATACCACAGCCTGTCCGGCCGGCGAGGTTGCGCCTGCGCTCTTTCAACCCCATAAAACGGCGGCTGGATAATTCAACATGCACTTCAATACCACGATGGCAGCCTTGAACAATATCAATTCCACGAATTTCTTGCCTTGACTGTATGATCCCTTCCGATAATGAGAACCCAACAGCAAAATCTTCTAAATCTTTTGGCGTTGCCATCATAACGACATGAGATATCCCATTATAAACCAAAGCAACAGGTAATTCTTCGGCTACCCAATCAGTTACAGACTGATCGAGGTTGCCTTTTTGTTGCACACTTGTGTGATTTGCGCCAATCATTTTGATGGATTTTGACAATTTCGTGTTATTTGTTTCATGCATTAGATGAATTCCTAGCATTAATGATACATAATATTGATTATGGGTAAAAAGAATTTACACCATTTATCAGGCAATGAACCTGAATACGATACGGAAGACGTTGAATAAGAACAGTTTACCTGAATAATGCGATTTAAAACATTCACCGGGTAACAAGAGCAATGTAAATGAGGAGATCCCCATGCAAGTCAGCAGAAGACAGTTCTTTAAGATCTGTGCTGGCGGTATGGCGGGTACGACGGCAGCAGCATTGGGTTTTGCACCCTCAACTGCGTTAGCGTCCACACGTCAGTATAAATTACTGCGTGCGAAAGAAACCCGAAATACCTGCACGTACTGCTCTGTCGGTTGTGGGCTATTGATGTATAGCTTAGGCGATGGAGCGAAAAATGCGAAAGAGAGCATTTTTCATATCGAAGGTGACCCGGACCATCCGGTAAACCGCGGCGCACTCTGCCCGAAAGGTGCAGGACTTATCGACTTTATTCATAGTGAAAGTCGACTCAAATACCCTGAAGTACGCGAACCAGGTACGAATGAGTGGAAACGTATCACTTGGAACGAAGCGTTTGACCGCATCGCCAAGTTGATGAAAGAAGACCGTGATGCCAATTTTATTAAACAGAACAAAGATGGTGTAACGGTTAACCGTTGGCTGACAACAGGTATGCTCTGTGCATCAGCCGCCAGTAACGAAACAGGTTTTGTCACCCAAAAATTTAGTCGCGCCCTCGGCATGCTTGCCGTGGATAACCAAGCGCGTGTCTGACACGGACCAACGGTAGCAAGTCTTGCTCCAACATTTGGTCGCGGTGCGATGACCAACCACTGGGTTGATATTAAAAACGCTAACCTTGTTGTTGTTATGGGTGGTAATGCGGCAGAAGCGCATCCAGTCGGTTTCCGCTGGGCGATGGAAGCCAAAATCCATAATAAAGCCAAACTGATTGTTATTGATCCACGCTTTACCCGTACAGCGGCAGTGGCGGATTTCTACACGCCTATACGTTCTGGTACTGATATTGCGTTCTTGTCAGGTGTGATCAAATACCTACTGGATAATAAAAAAATCCAGCAAGAGTATGTGGAAGCCTACACTAACGCCAGCCTGATCATCCGTGAAGATTACGGTTTTGATGATGGTTTGTTCACAGGCTATGATCCCGAAAAACGTCAGTATGATAAAACGACGTGGAACTACGAGATGGATGAGAATGGTTTCGCACGACGCGACCCAACGCTCACTCACCCTCGCTGTGTCTTGAACTTACTAAAAGAGCACGTTAGCCGTTATACACCAGAAGTGGTGAATAACATCTGCGGTACCCCAATCGAAGATTTCCTGAAAGTTTGCGAGTACATTGCAGAAACGAGCGCGAAAGATAAGACGGCCTCATTCCTATACGCACTTGGCTGGACACAACATACTATCGGTGCGCAAAACATCCGTACGATGGCGATGATCCAGTTACTGCTAGGTAATATGGGTATGCTAGGTGGCGGTGTTAACGCATTGCGTGGCCACTCGAATATCCAAGGTCTGACCGACTTAGGTTTATTATCTCAAAGCTTACCGGGTTATCTGACTTTACCGTCAGAAAAACAAACTACCCTCGAAAGCTATTTGGCTGCGAATACACCCAAAATGACCCTACCAGGTCAGGTTAACTATTGGGGCAATTACCCGAAATTCTTCGTCAGTATGATGAAGACATTCTATGGTGATAAAGCGCAGAAAGAGAATGATTGGGGCTTTGACTGGTTGCCTAAATGGGATCAGGGCTACGACGTATTGCGTTATTTCGAGATGATGGATAAAGGTGAAGTCAATGGCTATATCTGCCAAGGCTTTAACCCATTAGCCTCATTCCCGAACAAAAACAAAATTATCAAATCGCTATCTAAGCTGAAATTCTTGGTCACCATCGATCCGCTGAACACAGAAACGTCAAACTTCTGGCAAAATCACGGTGAAATGAATGACGTTGACCCGTCTGCAATTCAGACAACGGTCTTCCGTCTGCCATCTTGCTGTTTTGCTGAAGAAAATGGTTCGATTGTTAACTCAGCGCGTTGGCTACAGTGGCACTGGAAAGGTGCAGATGCACCCGGTGAAGCGATTAGCGATGGCGAAATTCTGTCGGGTATCTACCACCGTATACGCCAACTCTATGAAACAGAGGGTGGTGAGTCGCCAGAGCCAGTCTTGAACATGACTTGGAACTACTTTGACCGTGATAATCCAACACCGGAAGAAGTGGCTCAGGAAAGCAATGGTTATGCGCTGGTGGATCTGAAAGATGCCGATGGCAACATCATTGTGAAGAAAGGCGAACTACTGAGTTCGTTCGCTCAATTGCGTGATGATGGTACGACATCAAGTGGCTGTTGGATCTTTGCTGGTAGCTGGACACCGAAAGGTAACCAGATGGCGCGCCGTGATAACTCTGACCCTACTGGCCTAGGTAATACCCTTGGTTGGGCGTGGGCATGGCCATTAAACCGTCGTGTTATCTATAACCGAGCATCTGCTGACCCAATGGGTAAACCATGGGATCCTCGCCGTCAAATTCTTGAGTGGGATGGCAGCAAGTGGATTGGTATGGACGTACCAGACTATAGCAATGCGCCTCCGGGAAGTGGTGTGAATCCGTTTATTATGCAACCGGAAGGGATGGGTCGCCTATTTGCACTAGACAAAATGGCAGAAGGTCCGTTCCCAGAACACTATGAACCGATTGAAACTCCGCTCGATACTAACCCATTACATCCAAATGTGGTCTCGAACCCGGCTGCGCGTGTGTTCAAAGATGACTGGGCGCAAATGGGTAAAGCGACAGAGTTCCCTTATGTTGGAACAACCTATCGCTTAACAGAGCATTTCCACTATTGGACAAAACATGCGTTGTTGAATGCCATTATTCAGCCACAACAATTCATTGAAATTGGTGATCGTTTGGCGAAAGAAAAAGGTATTAAACAAGGTGATATGGTGAAAGTCAGCTCTAAGCGTGGCTATATCAAAGCGAAAGCAGTTGTGACGAAACGTATTCATACGTTGAAAGTCAACGGCAAAGATGTGGATACGATTGGTATTCCTATCCACTGGGGCTTTGAGGGCTTAGCAGTGAAAGGCTTTATTGCAAATACACTGACACCATATGTGGGTGATGCCAACACGCAAACGCCGGAATTTAAATCATTCCTTGTCAATGTGGAAAAGGTGTAAGGAGATAAATTATGTCAATGCAATCACAAGACATTATTCGTCGCTCCGCCACCAATTCCCTGACGCCCCCCGCGCAAGTGAGGGACTTTAAGGAAGAAGTGGCGAAGCTGATTGACGTGACTACCTGTATTGGCTGTAAGGCTTGTCAGGTAGCATGTTCAGAGTGGAACGATATTCGTGACAAAATCGGCACTAACGTTGGGGTATATGATAACCCAACGGATTTGACCGCGAAGTCATGGACCGTTATGCGCTTTTCTGAAGTGGAAGAAAATGGCAAGTTCGAGTGGCTGATCCGTAAAGATGGCTGCATGCACTGCTATGACCCAGGCTGTTTGAAAGCTTGTCCGTCAGAAGGTGCGATCGTTCAGTATAAAAACGGTATTGTTGACTTCCAATCTGAGCACTGTATTGGGTGCGGCTATTGTATTGCGGGGTGTCCGTTCAACATTCCACGCATCAACAAAGAAGATAACCGTGCATACAAATGTACGCTCTGTGTCGACCGCGTTGAAGTTGGACAAGAGCCTGCTTGCGTGAAAACCTGTCCTACTGGCGCTATTCATTTTGGTAGCAAAGAGGATATGACGGCGCTGGCAGGCGACCGTGTGGCTGAACTGAAAACACGTGGTTACAACAACGCGGGTCTTTATGATCCAGAAGGCGTTGGTGGTACACACGTAATGTATGTTTTGCATCACGCTGATAAACCTCAGTTGTATCATGGTTTGCCGGACAACCCGACAATCAGTCCAACAGTCACTTTCTGGAAAGGTATCTGGAAGCCGTTAGCAGCGGTTGGTTTTGCTGCGACCTTTGCGGCGGCCATCTTCCACTATGTGGGTATTGGTCCGAACCGCGTCTCCAAGAAAGAAGAAGAAGAGGCTCTGAAAGATATTCAGGACTCAAAATCTTCTGAGACTTCAAAGTCAGTTGAAGGGGAGGATCAAAAATGATGCCGCAGGATAATGAAAAAATTATTCGCCATAAGCCGATTGAGAGGATCAATCACTGGGCGGTTGTGATTTGCTTCTTGTTCACTGCTATCAGTGGATTGGGGTTTTTCTTCCCATCACTGAACTGGTTCATGAACATTTTTGGTACATCACAACTCGCTAGGATCCTGCATCCTTTTGTTGGTACCGCGATGTTCCTGCTGTTCGTCTTTATGTTTTTCCGTTATTTTCACCACAACTTTATCAACAAAGAAGATATTAAGTGGGCGAAAAATATCGGTAAAGTATTGAAAAACGAAGAAGCTGGGGATGTTGGTCAATATAACCTTGGTCAAAAAGGGGTATATTGGGTTGTCTCTATCTGCTTAGTGCTACTGGCTGTAAGTGGCGTGATTATGTGGCGTCCTTACTTTGCAGACTTTTTCTCAATCCCAATTTATCGTGCAGCGATTATCGTGCACTCCATTTCAGCGATAGCTCTGATCATTATGATTATCGTGCACGCTTATGCCGCAATCTGGGTGAAAGGCTCTGTGCGTGCGATGGTGGAAGGTTGGGTAACCCGTGGTTGGGCGAAAAAGCATCACCCGCGTTGGTACCGTGAAATCGTCGAAAAAGAGAAACAGCAGCAACAAGAGAAAAATTAAACCTTTCAATTGTTGAGTTCTGATAATAAACCCACAAACAAGAATATTGTTTGTGGTTTTTTTCATAAAAAGAGGATTAAAAAATGGAACACTTTCTTTTTATATTCATATAAAGTGTGCGCTTTGATTAATTTTAAGAATAAACATAATGAGTGTAATAACTTTTTTCTCTATTATCATAATATAGAAAAATACATAACCGATTCTATTTTAATAAAACAAATATGACGTACCGATAAAGATCATTATTAATCACCTTCTTTTTATGAGTTGTTTTATTCACCTGATTAAGGAGTAGATCAAATAAATAATAATTGAATATTATTCAATAATAATTAACTTATTGTTGAATTTTATTTAATCCAATAAAACAGCAACGCGGTTAATCAATTGATTTTAAATATAATTTGTTGTTTGTGAATGTTTATTTAAGAACATCCAATTATGTTATTGATTTTTAGTCAACCAAATAGGACTCTCTAAATAAGATGTAATAATGTCTTATTATAATAATCCATATTGTTTATTTTGGTATATATAGATAGAGGTTTGTTCTATTATTGAAAGAATAGGGTATTAATAACTGTTAATCATTAATAGGAAAGGATAATTGAGCTATTAAAACACATTATTTCTGTCGCCTAGACATTAAGTGAAATATTTATTATAACGGTGTAAATCATTATTTATTAATAAAATCCATCTAAATAAAATCTTTATTTTTTGAAATGACTTTCACCACAGCTAAATAAATATTCAATTCCATTTACGACAGCTAAATAATGAGGTAATTCATGGATCTTCCTTTACAAGGTATCAAAGTACTCGATTTCACCGGTGTACAGTCAGGGCCATCTTGTACCCAAATGTTAGCGTGGTTTGGTGCTGACGTAATTAAAATTGAACGCCCAGGCGTCGGTGATGTGACGCGCAATCAGTTAAGAGATATTCCTGATGTCGATGCGCTTTATTTTACCATGCTCAACAGTAATAAGCGTTCTGTTGAACTGAATACCAAAACGCCGGAAGGCAAAGAGGTCATGGAACGCCTGATTAAGCAGGCGGATGTATTAGTTGAAAACTTCCATCCGGGTGCTATCGACCATATGGGCTTTACTTGGGAACATATTCAAGAGCTAAATCCACGGTTAATCTTTGGCTCTATCAAGGGGTTCAATGAGAACTCCCCTTATGCAGATGTAAAAGCGTATGAAAACGTTGCGCAAGCTGCGGGTGGAGCGGCGTCAACCACAGGTTTTTGGGATGGCCCACCATTAGTCAGTGCAGCAGCACTAGGCGACAGCAACACGGGAATGCACTTATTAATTGGTCTACTAGCCGCCTTGTTACACCGTGAAAAAACCGGAAAAGGGCAACGCGTGACAATGTCGATGCAAGATGCCGTATTAAACCTTTGCCGTGTGAAGTTGCGCGACCAGCAGCGTTTAGAAAAAGTGGGCTATCTTGAAGAGTATCCTCAGTATCCAAACGGTAAATTCGGTGATGCCGTTCCTCGTGGGGGCAACGCTGGTGGCGGTGGCCAGCCGGGTTGGATCTTGAAGTGTAAAGGTTGGGAAACGGATCCAAACGCATACATCTATTTTACTATCCAAGAGCAAGATTGGGAGCAAACTTGTATTGCTATTGGCAAGCCAGAGTGGGCGAAAGACCCTGCCTACAGCACGCCACAGGCGCGCCAACCACATATCTTCGATATTTTTGCTGAAATTGAAAAATTCTTAGCCGATAAAGACAAACATGAAGCCGTTGAATATTTAAGCAAATATGGTGTGCCATGTGCGCCTGTATTGAGCATGCGTGAGATTGCTCGTGACCAATCATTACGCGATAGCGGCAGCATTGTTGAAGTTGAGCAACCAAAACGCGGGACTTATCTCACTGTTGGTTGTCCAATGAAGTTCTCATCATTCACCCCTGAGATTAAGAGTGCGCCACTGTTAGGTGAGCATACCGAGGAAGTGTTAACTGAGTTAGGTTATAGCGCGGAGCAGATCGCCTCAATGCGCACCAATAAAGCCATTTAACGCGAATAAATGAGGGGGGCCGCTGATAAGCCCCCTCCACACTTTCTTTTTACATATTTCATGAGGTGGACATGTCGACTGATCAAACCCAAAATTTGACTGATGGTATGCATATTATTGTTGATGCACTGAAAAAAAATGGCATTGACACAATTTATGGTGTTGTGGGGATCCCTGTGACGGATATGGCTAGGCATGCACAGGCTGAAGGTATTCGTTATATTGGTTTTCGTCATGAGCAATCTGCGGGTAATGCTGCGGCAATCAGCGGCTTTTTAACCCAAAAACCCGGCATCTGTTTAACGGTGTCTGCACCGGGGTTTCTAAATGGTATGGTGGCATTAGCGAATGCGACGACCAATGGCTTTCCAATGATACAAATCAGCGGCTCCAGTGATAGAGCAATTATCGACCTACAACAAGGCGATTATGAAGAGCTGGATCAAATGAATACCGCTAAGCCCTTTGTTAAAGCATCCTACCGAGTCAATAAACCGGAAGACCTTGGTATTGCTCTGGCTCGCGCAATTCGTGCTGCTGTTTCTGGTCGCCCTGGTGGCGTCTATCTTGACTTAACAACCGAAGTATTGGCTGCGGTTATGGACAAAGATGCCGCAGACAAAACAATCTTTACGGTTGAAGACCCTGCTCCACGCCAACTACCTGCGCCTGAATCTGTTGATAAAGCACTTAAATTATTGGCATCGGCAAAGCGTCCGTTGATTATTTTAGGTAAAGGGGCAGCCTATGCCCAAGCGGATGAAAATATTCGTCAATTTATTGAAACAACAGGTATCCCTTACTTGCCTATGTCGATGGCAAAAGGGTTATTGCCAGATAATCACCCACAATCAGCCGCGTCAGCACGTTCCCATGCACTCTCTAATGCCGATGTCGTCGTATTAATGGGGGCACGCCTAAACTGGTTATTAGATCACGGAAAAGGCAAACACTGGTCGCCAGAGACGAAATTTATTCAATTAGATATTGAGCCATCTGAAATCGATAGCACTCGTCCAATAACAGCCCCTGTTGTCGGCGATATCTATTCAAGTGTTGCCGCACTACTTGAAGGGTTAAAAACCACACCAGTGAAGTCACCGAGCGATTGGATGGCTGGGATTGATGAGCATAAGAAAGCAAATAGCGAGAAGATGGCCGCTAAGCTGAATACCGATACATCACCGATGAACTATTTCAATGCATTGCGCGCAATTCGCGATGTGTTAGTCGACCATAAAGACGTTTATGTGGTGAATGAAGGGGCTAACACCCTCGATAATGCACGAAATATCATCGATATGTATGAACCTCGCAAACGTCTCGACTGTGGTACTTGGGGCGTGATGGGAGTTGGTATGGGTTATGCTATTGGTGCAGCGGTCACTAGCGGTAAGCCTGTCGTGGCTATTGAGGGAGATAGTGCGTTTGGTTTTAGTGGTATGGAAATTGAAACTATCTGCCGTTATCAACTGCCAGTCACCATTTTAATCTTTAACAATGGGGGGATTTACCGTGGCGATGGCGTCAATTTACATGGCGATAAGGACCCGTGTCCAACGGTATTAATGGCAGGCGCGCGTTATGACAAGATGATCGAGGCTTTTGGCGGCATCGGTTATAACGCAACGACACCAGATGAAATTCAACAGGCGCTAAAAGCAGGTCTTGAGTCTGGTAAACCGACATTGATTAATGTGGTTATTGATCCAGCAGTAGGAACAGAAAGTGGCCATATTGGTAACTTAAATCCGAAATCTGTTGTGAAAAACTAGCGTTATTTCAATGAAATAAATATTTAAATGGTTTCTGTGCCACTTATTCTTTTAAGTGGCATAGGAACGCTTTTGCCCAAAATAGGTGAAAATCATATGGCTGATTTTATGTTTAAGATATTTATGAGCGATTTATTGCCCATAATTATCATTATGGTTCTGGGATACGCTAGCGGTAAACGCAACGTATTTACCAATGACCAAGCAAAAGCATTTAATAAACTGGTTTTAAACTATGCTTTGCCTGCCGCGTTATTTGTCTCCATTGTACGTGCAAACCGTGAAATGATTTTTGCAGATACTAAGCTAACAATTATTTCGTTTGTCGTGCTATTGGTCTGTTTTTTCTTTTCTTTCTTTAGTTGTAAGTACATTTTTAAACATAGTCGTGGTGAAGCCGCGGTGTGTGCATTGATTGCTGGCTCTCCTACCATTGGCTTCCTTGGTTTTGCGGTTTTGGATCCTATCTATGGGCAAACCGTATCAACCGGTTTAGTTGTGGCGATTATTTCGATTATCGTGAATGCGATTACTATCCCAATTGGCTTATTCTTACTTAACCCTTCCAATGCTGATGGTAAAAAAGGCGGCGGCGGTATGGATGCTCTTATTTCGGCATTCAAAGAGCCTGTTGTCTGGTCACCAGTATTGGCGACAGTTTTGGTATTAATCGGTATTAAAATTCCTGATGTTTGGGACCCGACCTTTGACCTTATTGCCAAAGCTAACTCCGGTGTCGCGGTATTTGCAGCCGGCCTGACACTAGCCGCGAATAAATTCGAATTTGATGGTGAAATTATCTACAACACCTTACTCAAATTAATATTGATGCCGGGCTTATTATTACTAGTTGGTATGACATTTAATATGAGCTCAGAGCAACTACAGATGATGGTATTAGCCGGCGCATTACCGCCTGCCTTCTCTGGAATTATTATCGCGAGCCGTTTTAACCTGTATACCCGTACGGGAACAGCATCCCTCGCAGTAAGTGTACTTGGTTTTATCATCGCTGCACCGTTGTGGATCTACGTTGCGCGTTTGGTTGCATAATAAATAGATGAATGTGAGGCATCAAATAGATGCCTCGTATCCATCATACAATAAGGAGTGATTATGGCTTTTCCACTTCCACTTGAAGGCATTCGTGTTCTTGATTTTACAGGGGTACAGTCTGGCCCATCATGTACTCAGATGTTGGCTTGGTTCGGGGCAGATGTAATAAAAATTGAGCGACCGGGTATTGGGGATGTCACTCGTAACCAGCTTAGAGATATTCCTGATGTTGATGCATTGTATTTTACCATGCTCAATAGTAATAAGCGTTCGCTAGAGCTGAACACGAAAACCCCTGAAGGCAAAGAGGTGATGGAAAAGCTGATCCGCCAAGCGGATATTTTGGTTGAAAATTTCCATCCGGGAGCGATTGACCATATGGGGTTTACCTGGGAAGTCATTCAACAGCTAAACCCACGCCTGATTTTTGGCTCCATCAAAGGGTTCAATGAAAACTCCCCTTATGCGAATGTGAAAGCCTACGAAAACGTTGCGCAGGCCGCGGGGGGATCCGCATCAACAACGGGTTTTCCTGATGGTCCACCGGTTGTGAGTTCAGCGGCACTAGGCGATAGCAATACTGGTATGCATCTATTAATTGGTTTATTAGCGGCATTACTGCAACGTGAGAAAACGGGGAAAGGGCAACGTGTCACTATGTCGATGCAAGATGCCGTGCTTAACCTATGCCGCGTTAAATTGCGTGACCAGCAACGCCTCGAAAAACTCGGTTTTTTAGAAGAGTATCCTCAATATCCAAATGGTTCATTTGGTGATGCAGTACCGCGTGGCGGTAATGCCAGCGGTGGAGGGCAACCGGGAACGATGTTGCGATGTAAAGGGAGTGATCATGACCCGAATGCCTATATCTATTTTATCAATCAAGATCACAACTGGGCCAATACCTGTGATGCATTAGGTAAACCTGAGTGGAAAACCGATCCTGCCTTTGCAACCACAGAAGCACGGGTCAGCCATATCCAAGATGTTTGGGATGCTATTGAAGAGATTGCTAAAGACAAAGATAAACATGAGCTAACAGATTACTTTGACCAGTTCGGCGTACCTTGCTCGGCGGTTTTGAGTATGAAAGAGATTATGTATGACCCATCTTTGCGTGACAGTGGCTCTATTGTTGAAGTAGAGCAACCATTGAGAGGCCATTATTTGACGGTGGGTTGCCCAATGAAATTTTCAGCTTTTACGCCTGAAATAAAAAGTGCACCACTTTTAGGTGAACATAATAGCGAAATTTTAAAAGAGTTAGGCTATAGCGAACAACAAATAGCTGAAATGAAAACGAAAAAAGTTATTTAAATTATCCAGCCCAATTAATTTTATTATTTAAATAAATTAATTGGGCTGCGGCTAAATAATAGAGATTAATGATATCGAAATAAGAGTGCTACGCATTAATTAAATAAACGTAATAAATCAATTAAGAAGTTTGTTACCTCATCATTATTGATGAGGCGGCTTCACTCATCCATTTTTTGAATATTCGTTATTTGTTGGTTTAGCCAATAGTTGGGCTGCTTTATATGACTTCTGACAATAACGGTGGTTATTAAATAAGGACGAATAGCATGAACCATTTAACAGTGAAGAAAAGCAGTAAAGTTGCTGCTGTTGATTTTGTTCCCGCTTGGGGCGACTTAGAGGGGAATATTCGCCGTCTCGCGGAAGCAGCGGAAAAAGTGGCGGCACAAGGCGTTGATTATGCGGTATTCCCCGAAACGGCAGTAAGTGGCTATTTATTTTCTGATTCAGCAGAATTAGCACCTTATTTAGATACTATCCCAGGAAAAACAACGGCGGCAATTTTACCCATATTGGCGCGTACAGGGATGTATATGAGTGTTGGTATTGCAGAACGTGATACCGAGACCGGATTAGCTTATAACTCAGCCGTTTTAATGGGGCCGGAAGGGATTATTGGTAAATATCGCAAAATTGGTTTGAACTCTCAAGACCAAAAAGTTTTTGCACCGGGAAATACGGGGGTGAAAACATTTGATACCGCGATTGGGCGTATAGCATTATTAATTTGCTATGATGATACTTATTGGCAATATGCGCGTTTAGCGGCATTAGAAGGTGCCCAAATTTTGGGATGGCATTCAGTATCGGACCGTATGATGCCTGATGCAACGCCCGCAGAAATGTTAGGTGATCACTCAACCATTGCACATGTTCAGCATATGAGCGCATTTAATGGGATGTGGGTTATTTGTGCTACGCGTAGTGGCATTGAAACAAATCCAATCACACAAGGTCAGCTTTACTATAATGGTGGGTCGAGTATATGGGCGCCTTCAGGCCATAAAGTGGCTCAATCTCCTGTGTTAAGTCCACTTGAATTAGAGCCGGGTTTGAATGGTATTTTCTGTGCGACTATCGACCTTAATGAGGCAGATAAACAGCGAGAAGCAATACTGGCGAAACGTCGCCCTGAATTATATTTTCCTACGCTGGCTTTTCACCGCAGCCCGACCGATATCAATGCGACAACCACTAAAACGCAAACAACATTCATTGCTGCTCAATGGGATAAATCCACCTCTGACTTGGCTTCGGCAACAGTGGGTGAAAATGAGTTGCTGGTACTACCCGAGTTTTCAGCACTGCCGTACACCAATGACCCTAATGTACTGTTGTCTCACGCGCAGAAGCAGGGGGGAACCTTTGAGCAGACGCTCAGTAAAATAGCCGCTGATGGGAAAGGCTATGTTGTTGGGAGTTACCCTGAAATTGATGTCGATAAACTCTATCACACGGTTGTATTAGCGGGTCCTACGGGCGATATTTTAGCACGATACCGTGTTACTCACTTGAATGAGCGTGATAAAGGTTGGGCGAGTGCTGGGAACGTCATGAGTGTTACCGCTACACCGATTGGGCGCATTGCGTTGGCGGCGGCACATGAGTTAGAAATGCTCGAAGTTGGCGGACTTTATAGCACGTTACGTGCCGACATTATTGCGGCCCCTGCTGGAATGCCGAGTGATTTACGTGTTGAAATCGAAAGCCATCTCTATTCGGTGGAGAATCCACCAACAGGACGAGCCGACTTTATTCCTTATGCAATAGCGACGCTAAACCAACTATGGGTTGTGTGTGGGGGGCGTCAAGAACGAGACTTCACCTCAGCGGCAATTTATGGGCCTGAGCCAGTCGTATTAACACCGACTCTGACCGCAGAGCGTGGTGCATCTGATGTTAGGCTACAAGCGCAAGTACCAGCACCGTTTACGTGGATCAATCAGGAACGCCTGATCAGTGGGCAACAGGCGATTTGGTTCACGCCGCTTGTGTCTTAAACCCTTTACCTATATTCATGTTGTTAGGTAGGTAATCGAATAGGTTACCTACCTATTTGATGATAAAGATAAAATGAACATAACAGCACCTCAAACGCTCTATAGCAAGCAAACCCTGATCAAAACACTGCATTTTCTCGGTGTTGTGGCTTCGCTATTTTTGATTGCAAGTATTTCTCTAGAGACATTTCGGCATGATCCATTTTTGGCGCATTCGATTTATTTCGATATTCAATTTTGGATTTGTATTTATTTTACGATCGATTTTTTCATTTTTTTATTTCTATCGAAAAATAGAAAAAAGTTTATCGCTAAATATTTTATTATTATTTTTCTTTCGATTCCGTATTTGACTATTTTAGATTACACATCGATTCAATTTACGGAAGAACAAATTTATTTAATTCGTTTTATTCCTTTATTTCGTGGCGGAGCCGCTTTTGTGATGCTCATGATGATGGTTGTAAAACGAAACACCACGGCACTCTTTCTCTCTTATATTATTCTACTTTTTTCAACAGTGTATTTTATCAGTTTGATCTTTTTTATTTTTGAACGAGGCAATAACGCTGAAGTTAAAAATTATGGTGATGCGATCTGGTGGGCGGCAATGACGGTAACGACATTGGGCTCGAATATCATTCCTGTGACAACCGCAGGAAAAGTCATTACCACTGTATTGGCAGCGACAGGGATGACGGTATTTCCAATATTTACCGTTTATATTACCTCAGTGATCAGTCGCTTAAGCCAAACCAAAAAAGCAGCCTCAGAAAATCCAGATGCACTGTAATCGCTAAAAATAACAATATATTGATAGGTTTAATCACAATGACAACTTCAACACCCAAAATTCCATTTATGCAATTGCCGACCATCGCGTTTTTATTGGCAATCACATCAGGTATGCTCGATGGCTATGCATTTTTTACGACCAAATCATTTGCTACCTTTCAGTCGGGTAATATCATCATGTTAGGCTATGAGTTTGCTAAGCACGGTATTACGGCGGTAATTCCTTATGTTATTGCAATTTTTTCGTTTGGCGCAGGTGCTATGTTATTGGCGTTATTACGTTATAAATACAATACCGATGAGAAAACATGGACATTTACGCTGCTATCTTTAGAAATCATACTGCTGTTACTGCTCATTGCTTATATTTACTTTTTTAAAGTGGAGGCAAGTGGTTTCCACGCGGTATGGGCGCTATCGTTTATTGCGGGTATGCAAGGTAATGCGTTCCATAAAATTAATGGCATGTTATATGGCAATATTGCTGTGACACTTAACGTACAATTAGGTTTTAGCTCATTAGCAGAATCCGTGGCATTTAAAGGGCAAGAGCGCAAAGAGGCGTTATACAAAAGTTATTGCTACTTTTTAACCTTATTTGGCTTTGCTGGTGGTGCTTTTATGATGGCAATGTTAGCTGACTATGCGAGAGAGTACGCATTATTAATTACCCTAATCCCATTATGTTTGATTTTTACCATGGGGCGACATTTCGCAAAAGAAGACAGTAGCTTACCTATTGATTCAAATTAGTCTGAGTCCGTTTAACAAATATAACGCGATATGGGTGATATTCAGGCGTAGTGAAATCACCCATTATCTTTAATATCATCATTTCCTTCCCCACATCACCTCATCTAAAGAAACGGTATAAAGATTGCTTCGCTCTGATATAAAAAGCAGGCGATACGCACGATACAAAGGGAACAAGGTGGCTACTGAGCGACTTTTGTTTTATCCTGAGCGATAGATAACAGCAATTTCCGCTGATAAGCATACAATACGATAGATAGCTCTAGGGAAATCCCCTAGAGCTATCATTTTAAAAATTTGAAAGAGAGCAATGCGATGGGTATTCGTATCGTCCCTAAAGAAGAATTAGGGCAAGAAAGACTAAAAGAAAAAGGTATTGGTTTTATCCCGCCTGTCCTATTCCCGAATTTAAAAAATCTGTATCAACGACGCGCAGAAAGATTAAAAGCACTGGGTGTGGATGAACATCCTTTTGCAGATTATCTTAATTTTGCAGCGGAAGTGGCAACAGCACAAAACAATGCGCAGCATGATAATCCTTTAGAAATGGATATGAATGCGGTATTAGAGCGCGCAACGGCGACCAATAATCCGCCTCTTGATGCGAAAACATTCCCACGTACAGCCCATTGGCATAAGTTATTAAATGCGATTATTGCTGAATTATTACCAGTGGTTCCAGAGTCAGTACGCCCTGCATTAGAGAATCTCGATAAGGCGTCTGAAAATGAGCTTGAAGAGATGGCGACCGCGCTACTTAACGAGCAATTTGAGAAGGTTCCCGCTGATAAATCCATGTTTATTTGGGCGGCACTGTCTGTGTATTGGGCACAAATGGCAGCACAAATTCCCGGAAAAGCGCGCGCTGAACATGGTGATCATCGCCACTTCTGCCCCGTTTGTAACAGCATGCCTGTGTCTAGCATTGTACAAATTGGCACAACGCAAGGCCTACGCTATTTGCACTGTAACCTGTGTGAAACAGAATGGCATATGGTACGTGTCAAATGCAGTAACTGTGAACAAACCCGTGATCTCCACTATTGGTCTCTTGATGATGAGAATGCTGCGGTAAAAGCAGAAAGTTGTGGTGACTGCGGTAGTTATCTCAAAATTCTTTATCAAGAAAAAGATGCGAAAGTCGAAGCCGTTGCTGATGATCTGGCGTCTATCATCCTAGATGCTCGGATGGAAGAAGAGGGCTTTGCCCGTAGTAGCCTTAACCCATTTTTATTTCCCGGTGAAAAATAGTCACTAAAAGAGAGTAATCACGATGGCAGACTCCACCGCCGAACTATACCGCCAGCTTCCTGCTGTTGATAAACTCCTCCAACTTGACGAGGTGCAAACCCTCGTCATCGAGTCAGGACACCACTGGGTAACCGAGCAGTTGCGAGAGATGCAACAGCAAGCTCGCGAGTATATCCGACAACATAGTCAGTTGCCCGCTTGGCATCCTGATTGGGTTGCTGAGTTGGTTAGGCGCCATGGTGCTTTACAAGAAAGCGCATTAAAACCCGTATTTAACCTGACGGGAACGGTGCTGCACACCAACCTTGGTCGCGCGGTGATGGCCTCTTCAGCGATTGCTGCCGTTAATAAGGTGATGAGCTCACCTGTGACTTTGGAATACTCTCTTGATGGCGCGACGCGAGGGCATCGTGATCGCGCTTTGGCTGAATTGCTATGCCAACTCACGGGCGCCGAAGATGCTTGCATTGTGAATAATAATGCTGCTGCCGTATTATTGCTTTTGGCGACGGTGGCTCAAGGCAAGCAAGTTATTGTTTCACGTGGCGAATTAGTTGAAATAGGCGGTGCTTTCCGAGTACCGGACGTGATGGCACAAGCAGGTTGCCAATTAGTCGAAGTAGGAACAACCAACCGGACTCACCTGCGTGATTATGCGGGCGCTATTAATGAGCAAACCGCGTTATTGATGAAGGTGCACACCAGCAACTACAGTATTGAGGGGTTTACCGCAGAAGTTGAAGGCGCTGAATTGGCGGAATTAGGTCAACAGCATCAGTTGCCGACCGCAATTGATTTAGGCAGCGGATCAATGATCGATATGACCGCCTATGGACTACCTGCCGAGCCAATGCCGCAAACGTACCTTGCTCAAGGGATTGACCTTGTTTCTATTTCTGGGGATAAGCTACTGGGAGGGCCGCAAGCAGGGATTATTCTCGGGAAGAAAAAGTGGATTGAAGCCATTCAAAAGCACCCGCTTAAGCGTGCCTTACGTGCTGATAAAATGACGTTAGCCGCATTAGAGGCCACATTAAAACTCTATTTAACGCCCGAAAAACTGGTCACGGAGCTTCCAACACTACGCTGGTTAACACGTAGTGCCGATGAAATCAAAGCGCGAGCTGAACGTTTGATCGTTCCATTACAAGCCTTCTATGGCGATAAATTTGTCGTAGAAATGGAGCCTTGTTTATCCCAAATTGGTAGCGGCTCATTACCGATTGATAGGCTACCGAGTTATGCTGTGACGTTTACGCCATTTGATGGGCGGGGCAATACGTTGGCCTTACTGACGGCACGTTGGCGTCACACCGACCAACCAGTAATTGGTCGATTAAAAGATGGCAAATTATGGCTAGATCTCCGTTGCTTAGATGATGAACATGGATTATTGCAGGTATTGTTGTCATGATTTTTGCTACTGCTGGCCATGTTGACCATGGTAAAACATCGCTAATTCAATCAGTCACTGGGGTGAATACGGCGCATTTACCCGAAGAAAAAAAACGGGGTATGACCATCGACCTCGGCTATGCTTATTGGCCTCAACAAGATGGTAGTTCAATCGGTTTTATCGATGTTCCCGGACATGAAAAATTTTTAGGGAATATGTTAGCGGGGGTCGGCGGGATCAATCATGCCTTGCTGGTGGTTGCTTGTGATGATGGGGTCATGGCGCAAACGCGAGAGCACTTAGCGATTTTACGTTTAGCTGGTTGCCAAAATATAACAGCTATTTTGACGAAAGCAGATAAAGTTGATGCAGAGCGAATTGCACACATTTCTTTGCAAGTGAAAAATGAGCTACAGCACCAAGATTGGCCTGATGCTGCGATATTTGTGACCTCGGCCAACGATGGACGCGGAATTGCGGAATTACAGGCTTACTTACAACAATTACACCAGCAAAGAGCCGATCACCAAAATCGTCAACAACGTTTTCGTTTAGCGATTGACCGTGTATTCCATGTCAAAGGGGCCGGTATTGTTGTCACAGGCACGGCCTTAGCAGGGCAAGTGCAGCTTGGTGATACTTTATGGTTAACGGGCGCTGACACCACTGTTCGTATTCGGGGGATCCACCGCCAAAATCAGCCAGCAGAGCTAGCTCAAGCGGGTGACCGGGTTGCACTCAATTTAGCAGGAGATATTGATAAAGCGGCTATTACACGTGGTGATTGGCTGCTATCAGAGAAGCCTTTCGCTGCGGCAACAAGAGTGATTGTTGAATTAGAGTGTGATTCGGTGATTAAACATTGGCAGCCGGTCCATTTATACCATGGTGCGAGCCATATTACAGGTCGAGTCTCATTATTAACCGAACTTGGCTCGACGCCCTTACTCGCGGAACTCATTCTCGATACACCGTTGTGGCTTGTGGATAACGACCGCCTCATCATTCGTGATATTAGTGCGCGAGAAACACTGGCGTCAGCAAGAGTGATCCGGCTTACCTCTCCACGTCGAGGTAAGAGATTACCTGAATTCATTGAATGGTTAACTCGCCTCTGTATGACAAATGATGAACTTACCCATCTGAAATTACAGTTACCTAATGGTGAGTTAGATTTAAAGCGTTATAGTTGGGCTCGTCAATTAACCCCGCCCGCCCTTGAACAGCTATTATCACAGGTTGAACTCGTTCGCGTAGGGGATTTGGCTCTTTCTGCTTTTAAAGCCCAAGTGGCGAAAGAACGGCTCGTTCAAACATTAGAAGATTTCCATGAAGTGCACAGTGACCAAATTGGGGTTGGGAAAGCACGCTTAAAACGCATGGCATTACCGACAGTAAGTGAATCATTAGTTTTTAAATTAATTAATGAGTTGATTGCTGATGAGCGTATTAAACAGACCCGTGGTTGGCTACACATGCCACAACATGGGTTAGTCTTTGATACGGAACAACAACAAATTTGGCAACAAATAGCGCCTTTATTCCCTCGAGCCGAGGCATGGTGGGTCCGTGATCTGGCTAAAGAAATCAATCATGATGAAGACGCTGTCCGACGTGCGATGAAAAAAGCGGCACAAATGGGGCTAGTGACGGCGATTATCCGTGACCGCTACTACAGTAGTGATCAAATAAAGCAATTTGCCGAGCTTATTTTGCGTTACTGTACGCATAAAGGAGAAATAGGCGCCGCTGATTTTCGCAATGAATTAGGGATTGGTCGGAAATTGGCGATTCAAATTCTTGAGTTTTTCGATAGAAGTGGCTTCACTAGACGCAAAGGCGATGGGCACTTTTTACGAGATAAAGGCATTTTTGTTGAATAGATTTATCGTCTAAATTAGTTAAAATAGCCAGTCTGTGGCGGCCTTTATCTGTTGGAGGTCGTCGATACTTACATATTTTGTGGTAAACCCGATGAAGAAAAGAGTATTTTCCGCCGTTTATCTAACACTGATATTCATTGCTTCCCTTTTCCTAGTCTTCGAGAAAACGAGTGTGATTTACCCCGGATTGATCTCGGTAAGTGTTTATGCCGTTATCTTTGGGGGGCTCTATCTTGTCTCAGCTAGATGGTTATTTTCTGCCGTTGTTACCAGTACGCTGTTTATTATTATTAAATTCCTTAACCAACTCAAAGTTCACTATTATAAAGAGCAATTATTTTATTCCGATATTAATATCATGATGGATACGTCAAATATGGGAACCTTGGGGCATTATTGGTTAGCTGGCGTTGCATTGATCGGATTATTGATTTTGTTAATCATTAATGCAGTGCTTAGTTGGCGTCTATTACGCCCAACGAAAACATTTTCTTGGCGATTAATCGGCATATTACTTGGCGTTGGTGGCTATTTTGGCGCGAGCTTTGCGGCCTCCCATTATTACAACCAATGGACGGAGACCTTACCGAAAGGTAGAGGAACCGTTACCAACTTGGTTATGTCGGCGAAAAATTCAAATTACCATTCCCCCCAAATTAAAGGTTCATCTGATTATTTTATACAAAAAGCGGCAACGGTATCATTACCCGCATCTGATATAACAGAAAAACCGGATATCTTATTGTTATTACAAGAGTCCACTGTTAATCCAAGCATCTATAAATTACCAGACGGCACTAAACTACCCGATTTATTTATGTTTCAACAGGATAACGAGTTGATCGCGCATAGCCATATGCGAGTGCAAACTTTCGGGGGAGGAACTTGGTTGTCTGAATTTGCCGCTTTAACAGGGCTAAACAGTGATGACTTTGGCTCGCAAAAAAGTGGTGTCTTTTACTTTATTGTCGACCATCTAAATAACAGCTTGTTTAAAGAGATGAAGGCAAATGGTTATTATACCGTCGTTCTGACGCCATTTAACCGTGGTGCTTACCATTCAGGCCATGCTTATCAAACATTAGGTGTCGATAGAATTATTCAGCCTCAAGAGTTGGGTTACCCAGGAAAATTACAAGATAACTTATGGACGATCAGCACTGAAGATATGCTGAAATATGTCAAAGAAATCTTAGCAAAAGAGACTGATAAACCAGTATTTATTTTCTCGTTAACCATGTATGAGCATGGCCCTTATAAAGAGAGCCATCATGATGATTATGGCTTAAAAGGGAAGGTAAAAAATGCAGACTCCGTTGGTGAATTTAGCCATTATATGGAAAAAATCGTCGCGTCTGATAACGCGATACGCGATTTTGTAGAATTTATGGCGAAGCGCGAACGTCCATTAATGTTTTTATATTTTGGTGACCACCAGCCGGGGATCAGCTTAAATCAATATCAATCTGAATTTTCTAACCCCGCCTTTATCACACAATTTACGTTACGTGATAATTTGAAATCGGGTAATCAGATTAAAACGGGTCCGTTAACCGATATTGCCTTCCTTGGAGGGATAATATTAGAGCGCGCAAATTTACATGTTTCCCCGTTCTATGAAGCGAATATTAAGATGCGTCATTTGTGTGATGGCAAGTTAGATGACTGTGAAGATAAAAAATTATTAGAGAGTTATCACCACTACATCTATCACACATTACAGGCGGCGAATAAAAACGTCGAGGAATAAGGGGTAGGAAAATAGCGGGGCTGTGCTCCGCTATTTTTTATCTCCGCTGCAATCACTGGCGAGTCGCGAGGATCACACTAGAGGCTTTCACTAAGGCGATGATATCGACCCCTTTAGTGAGCGCCATCTCTTTTAGACTTTCATTGGTGATCACGGCGGTTAGCTCAACACCTTTATCGGTGACGAGGAGAACGGTACTGTTGACGGCGCCTTCAATAATATTGCTGATTTTACCGTTGAATTGATTACGGGCTGAAAATTGCAAACCACAGTCCGGTGTGGCGAGTACCACCCAAGGGGCCTTAATAATAGCGACCGCCTCTTTGCCTACCTCTAACCCCAAGGTTTTGCAGCTTTCACAGGTAATGACGGTGGTAAGTTGTTCTCCGTTGCCTAAACTGAGCACCACTTCGTTGTTAACTGCACCTTCTTTAATTTCACTAACTGTACCGATTAATTGGTTACGAGCAGAAACCTGCATGATTTACCCCCTCTCTTTAATAGTAAAAACGACTATTAATTAGAATAAAGGTAAATGTTTAAGTAATCTAAATTATCAATCGTGTTCGTGGATAAGATCACGCCAAGCGTTATGGTGAATTAAACTCCAGTTCATAGATATCCCCACGGCAGATGATTTCACTGTACTCAATGATCACGCCACCTTGCAGGGTGCTAGTTTGTTTCACCTGTAATAATGGAGCCCCTACCGTTGTGTTTAACCAATTTGCATACTCTTCATTGCAACTGATCGCTTTCACTTTATGTTGCACATGATTGAAAGTAATACCTTGGCTCCCCCATAGGGCATAGAGAGAGTCGGTCAGTTTTTCCGGTTCAGGAAGATATTGAGCAGGAATATAGTTATTTTCAAAAGAAACAGGCTGACCATTTGCGATACGGATACGCCTTAATTGCGCGATTTGGCTACCAACAGCTAAACCTAATTTTGCGGCAATATCAGCCGTTGCTTCGGTGAGTGTGCGCAATAACCACTGTGTGGTGACTGTACCACCTGCTTTAATCACTTGAGAGGTAAAACCACTTTCATGTGATAACGAATAACCTAGATATTTTGCGACTTGAGTACCAACCCCTTGCTGCCGAACAACGGCTCCCTTTTTTTCAAGAGATTGCATTGCTTTACTGATTGTCACTCGAGAAAGATTTAACTGTTGTGCAAGATAGCGCTCTGCTGGAAGATAATCGCCTGCATCCACAATTTTGTGCTCAATCGCGGATTCAATCGCTTGTTGCAATTGGCGATACAGAGGCATTGTGGAATTCACATCTAGTTGATTCTTAATCCATTCAAGAAAGCGTACTTGCATTGTATTTTTCCATAAAACTTTCAACAAATTAAGTTTATAACAGAGTTCAGGATATGCATAATATCATCGATTGGACTTACATTGGCATTATTTTTTAACTGATTGGACTGGTATTGGACTTAATTGCTGCTAATATAATTAGTGTTGTTAAGGAAAGTACTGGGAGTAAAAATGGGCCTGAAACCCAACATTGAAGCGGCGATACTTGGATGCTTATATGGTCAGGCTACAGGGGATGCCATGGGCATGCCTTCTGAACTATGGCGCCAAGACAAAGTTCAACAATTTTTCGGCTGGATAGATCACTTTTTACCAGGGCCAGACGAAAATATTGCCGCGATTGGGTTTCGTGCTGGTGAAGTGACGGATGACACTCATCAAGCAATTGCGTTAATGGATGCGATTATCGCTTGTAATGGTCAGGTAGAGCCGAAGGTGGTTGCACAAAATATTTTAGCGTGGGCAGACCGCATTAATGCCTTTGATAAAAATATTTTTGGACCAACATCCAAGCAATCTCTATTAGCTATTCAAGCAGGCGTTCCAATTAACGATATTGTGTCAAATGGTGTCACCAATGGTGCGGCAATGCGGATAGCCCCTGTAGGGTGCATTGCTTCAACTGCTGATCGCAATCAATTTATAAAAACCGTTGAAGCGGCTTGTATCCCGACACATAAGTCGGACATTGCGATTGCAGGTGCCTGTGTCATTGCTTGGGCAATTAGCCGAGCTATCGAGCAAACTCCATGGCCTCAAATAAAACAAGAACTTCCACTACTCGCCGATGAGGTGCAACAGTTATATGCCTCAACGTTTAGTCCATCTTTAGGCCAACGAATTTTATTGGCCTTTAAGAAGGCTAGCGAGTTGCAAACATGCTCTCCTCAAACAACACTTAAAGAGCTGTACGATTTTATCGGAGCCGGTATGGACACGATAGAGTCTATTCCCTGCGCTCTGGCCATAGTTGACCTAACAAATGGTGATCCTGTCATGTGTGCGAAATATTGTGCCAACCTGGGGGGAGACACGGACACCATTGGTGCTATGGCCGGAGCGATTTCGGGAGCTTTGTCAGGTATTCAATCTTTTCCTGAAGAATGGATTGCAATGATTAACAATTCTAATAATATAGATTTTTATCCCTACGCAAAAATACTCAGCGCCTTACGTCATTAAGGAGAGTTGAATGAGTGCACTACCTGACGCTGCACAAAAAAATGAAGCATGGAAAATCGAAAATACAGGTATTGATATCGTACCTGAGCATGAGCGAACAGCCACTCCTCTTGAGTTATTTTGGATCTGGTCTGCCGCGAATATCGGGATCCTCGGTATTGTTTATGGCGGAATTATTGTTTCTTTTCGTCTCTCTTTCGTGCAATCGCTGCTCGCGGCGATTATCGGTATAGCCAGCTTCGCATTAGTTGGTTACATCAGTTTATCAGGCCAAAAAGGCCGCACCTCTACACTAACACTCTCGCGAACCATTTTCGGCAAAACAGGGAATATAGCCCCGACATTTTTCAGTTGGGTCACTTTGATGGGATGGGAAGCCATCAACATGATCACTGGGACACTGACATTAAAAGCGCTTTTTCAGGTGCTTGGATTTAGTGATTCAGTGACATTAACCGTTGTCTGTATGGTGTTATTTGGTGGTTTAGCTATCACTATTAGCCTACTCGGGCAAGCAACGGTTGTGGTTATGCAAAGCTGGATCACGCGTATCTTTGGCACCATGACCTTGATTGCCGCGCTGTATATTATTTGGCATACAGATTGGCAGGCAGTGTTATCCATGCCTTCTGGTAGCTGGCTAACGGGCTTTTTACCTGCTGTCTCAATTATTGCGGCAGGAACAGGTATTGGCTGGGGGATTGCAGGAGCAGATTACAGCCGTTATCAAAGCGAACGGTCATCAAAATCATCTATTTTTAATGCCGTCACATTTGGAGCGATGCTACCGCTATTTATTCTGTTATTTACAGGGATTTTGCTGTCGGCACGCTTGCCGGAATTAGCTTCCGCTGAAAACCCGATTGCGTTAATTGGTGCAGAGCTGCCAAGTTGGATGTCTATCCCTTATTTATTAACGGCAACTGCGGGTATTATTACTATTGCGGTACTAAGCCTCTATTCTGCGAGTCTCAACTTACTGACGATTGGCATAAAAATTCGCCAAGTTTATGCGGTCGCAATAGATGCTATTTTAGTCATGGGTGTGGCGATTTATATCCTATTTATTTCAGGCGAATTTATTAATTCATTTATTGCTTTCTTACTATTTTGTGGCGTGTTCTTAGCCTCATGGGAAGCGGTATTTATGTTGGATTATGCCGTATTGCGTAGTCGCCAAGGTTATAAGTTTGAGCAACTGTTTGGTCAGTCGAACGCAGGAATTCGTTGGATACCGCTGCTGTGCTGGCTGTTAGGTGCGCTGGCTGGCTTGTTAGTCAGTGATAATGAGTTTATTAAAGGGCCTTGGGCAACAGGGATTTTTGAAGGCTCTAGTTTATCCATTCTTCTTTCATTTGTATTAAGCTTTTTGCTTTACGGCTTATACTTGATGTTTAGTCATTCAGCGGAGAAAGATTAATCATGCGTACCGTTGCCGTGATAGGGGCTGCTGCTGGTGATTGCGTTTTAAGCGTCGCGAGAATGCCACGTAGTGGTGAAGATATCGCAGCCCACGATCACGGCTGGCAAATCGGTGGCTGTGCATTTAATGTTCTTCGTGCTTTAGCTCGTCTACAACTCCCTATAATTAATGGTATTCGTGTGGGCAATGGCCAATGGGGACAGCGAGTTCGCCAAGCGCTATCAGAGCTTGGTGTGTCACCTTTTTTCGTTAGCGAAACCCAAGATAATGGTTGGTGCTTTGCATTAACAGAGCCTAACGGCGAAAGGACGTTTATTTCTATCGCGGGTTGTGAAGAAGAGTGGAATAGGGAGGAGCTACAAACTCTCGCTTTACCGAACGACAGTATTATCTATGCGAGCGGCTACGAACTAGGCTGCTTGCAAGGGGAAGCGTTACAACAATGGTTGCTGAATGACTGCCCAACACAAACCCTCGTTTTAGATTTAGGACCAAGACTTGCAGCGCTTCCTCAGAATTTCTTACAGCAATTACCCGCCAATAGAACCCTTTTAACGGTCAACCGTGATGAGGCGCGTTTCCTCTGTGGTGAAGGTGACCTTGTAAGGTTGTCAGCGGAGTATGCGTATCGTCGTGGTATTACGCTGATTGTTCGCTTGGATAGCCAAGGTGCTTGGCTATGTCAACCGAATCAACAGCCACTGTTCGTGCCTGCATACCAAGTTGCCGTTGTGGATACGATTGGTGCTGGGGATGCACATACCGCAGGAGTATTGGCGGGATTATCCCAAGGCTGGTCATTACGCGATTGTGTTGACTTTGGTAACCAAGTTGCTGCCATCGTTGTCAGTAAGCAAGGCCCCGCGGGTGCACCGACATTAAGTGAAATTAATCAATCTGCACTATCATAAGCCATACCAGAAACTTTCGAATAGCTCACTGAGAGCATTATTTTATTTCTTTAGAAATAAAACCATTGTTACATTTACAGGTCTTAACTCTAAATGGATATTGAATGCGGCTTATATTGAGTCGTGAGAATGGTTTAATACTAAAAGATAATTAACATGAAATATTTAGTTACTGGTAGTGCAGGTTTTATCGGTTTTAGACTATGTCAGCGTTTATTAGATAGTGGTCATGAGGTTGTTGGGATCGACAACATGAATGCTTATTACGATCAGGGTCTGAAACAGTCTCGTCTACATATTCTTGAGCAATACCCTCATTTTCGTTTTATTCCACTTGATATTACCGACCGTGAAAAAGTCGTGGTGTTGTGTACCCAAGAAGATTTTGACCGTGTGATCCACCTTGCTGCTCAAGCAGGAGTTCGCTATTCATTGCAAAATCCATTTGCTTATGCAGATAGTAACCTTTCCGGTCATTTGGCTATCTTGGAAGGGTGCCGACAGGCAAACGTCAAACACCTTGTGTATGCGTCTTCTAGCTCTGTGTATGGCATGAGTGAGCAAACTCCATTTAGTACCGATATGCCGACCGACCACCCAGTCTCCTTGTATGCGGCAACTAAAAAAGCCAATGAATTGATGGCACACTCCTATTCACATATCTATCAGTTGCCAACCACCGGTCTGCGTTTCTTTACAGTTTATGGTCCGTGGGGGCGTCCGGATATGGCCTTATTCAAGTTTACTAAGGCAATTTTGGCGGGCGAGCCTATCGATGTTTATAATAACGGCAATCTCAGCCGTGATTTCACTTTTATTGATGATATCGTGGAAGGGGTTATCCGTATTTCCGATATAATCCCACAAGCAGACCCAGAAAATGGTTCTCTTTCACCTGCACAAAGTCGTGCGCCATACCGTTTATACAATATCGGTAATGGTCAGCCTGTGAAGTTAACTGACTTTATTACTGCACTTGAAAAATCACTGGGCAAAAAGGCAATCAAAAACTTTTTACCGATGCAGGCTGGGGATGTGTATACCACATGGGCCGATACCGAAGACTTATTTAAGGTCACGGGATACCGCCCACAAGTTTCGATAGAGCAAGGGGTGCAGGCGTTTGTTGACTGGTATCAGTCATACTATCACCTGTAATTTGTCGCTGATGAAGGATCCCTTGTCATACACTAAGATGGATTTGAGAGGTCAGTTTTGAAAATAGCAATTGCGGG
>NZ_JAMPLW010000023.1:0-122043 GCF_028477805.1 Providencia sp. PROV268 | reverse complement strand
GAGAGGCCTATCATTTGTCAAAAACGTTCAATTATAATATGTTAATATATGTTTTGCGCGCGCACTCGTCGTTCTGATTTTATTACTGGCTGAGCGCATAAAATATCAATATCTAACTGAATATTTAATGTTTCTAAACAGCCTAAAATAAAACTTTCGGCAACTTGTATTCTCTCACGTATTTCCCCTTCCCGTACTTTATATTTCCGACCAATAGCCCGCTTTGAATAACCTTTAACATAATAGTCTTCAATATAACTACGTTCACGCTCCATACCAACAACCCCAAGTTTGGCAACACATAAATCGATAACCAAACCATCTTCATCGCTACACATTGGCCTACTCTTGCTTGTTGATGTTACCAAATCACGAAAACCAGCGGAGACAGATGACCAACCTATCGCACCACAATGATCGCCATATGACCAACCACCCCAATATGTAAGAATTTGTTGTATGTTTCTATTCATCATTTGCAACCTACCTTTCCTACACTGTTTTTAACTAATAACCCAACTCATACTGCACCTTAAGCTCAGCTTTAGACGCTTTTATATTCAACTCACCAATAACAATATAAGTAGTATTAGACTACCAATATTTCTGTTTGTCAATTACAATAAAAATTGTATTATATCTAATAACAATAATTTTTATTCTTTATAAGAGGTTAACCTCATGTCACTAGCAAGCAGGATCCGGCAACGCCGGCAAGAACTAAACTTAACCCAGACTGAGTTAGCAGAAAAAGCGGGGATCAGTCAGCAATCAATCGAATCAATTGAAAATGGTAGAACCAAAAAGCCAAGAAATATTATAGAGATAGCAAAAGCTCTTCAATCTCATCCTGAATGGCTACTCAACGGCAAAAGCATTATGCCAATATCCGAGGTCAATAGCCGACGAATTCCACTATTAAGTTATGTCCAAGCTGGGTTATTTAAGGATGCCAACCCGATCACTGACTATGAAGGGAATTTCGAATACATCTTAGTTGATGACGATATCAGCGCGAATGCATTTGCATTACGGGTTGAAGGCGACAGCATGACACCTGAGTTTAAAGAAGGTGACATCGTAGTGATTGATACCGAGATCTGGCCTAACCCAGGTGAATTTGTGTTTGCGAAAAATGGCGGGAACCAAGGAACATTCAAAAAATATCGGCCTACAGGTATTGGTACTGGTGAGTTTGAATTAGTGCCTCTTAACCCTGATTACCCAACGTTGAACAGTCACGATTATCAAATTTCACTCATTGGTGTCATGGTTGAGCACCGCATTTACCGCCGCAAAAGATAATTCTCTAGACCCCTCTCTTAACGCGTTTTCTCTGCAAACAAGAAAACGCGTTATCAAACACAGTAATTTTCTTTCTATTAAAAACAAGCAAATAGGTTTCTCAACCGAGAAATTACTACATTCATAGTTTACATTTACTATTTATATAGTAATATAACCATCGTAATACTAATTATACTGTAATAAAGTCAGCCTTCTTCAACCTAGGAGAACAAAAATTGAACGATGCATCAATAAAGGGATAGACGACTAACATGAATTTGCAGGTGAACTGTATTGGGTCGGTAATACCAGTGTTTAGTCTTGTAATACCGACAAAATCAAAGTTCAGTGAAAACATCTTGTTCACTTAATCATTTGAGGTTTTATGATGGATTTAGAACATATTATTAAAGAAAACACACAGGTAATGCGCCAATTAATTGCCATTCTACAGTCTAAGGGAGGCTGTTTTAACAGCGATAATATTGAAAATAATGCACATCAATCTTTTGTTTACTCTCACACAGGTGCAACAGACTCACCTATAGAAAAAGATATTGATATTAATAGCCTTACATTAAAACAAATTATTGCATTATGTGTAATATATAAAGGCAATTTTGAGCAACTCACAGGATCACATATTAAGAAAATCAATCAAATATTAGATTTAAATACTACAGAGCAGCATAGGCAAATCGAAGCTTTACATATGACACTGGTAAATTTAGAACAAGTTACAAAATTGCCGAATATTGCTATTCATAATTTATGTATAGAAATTTTAGCAAATTGGGGTAACTTACATGGCATTGCTGAACGTTGTGAATTTGTCCTATCCCTTATCAGTTCTAAACACGTAATTGAAGATAAAACAATTCATGTTGACCCTAATATTCTATTTTCACAAGCAGAGAGCCTTATACTGCAATTAGCTAAAAATGGATATCGAAATGAAGCAGTGGAAATTCTTAATCAATTTAAAGCAAAAAAACTAAATCAAGTCGCCATAGAACATTTACCTGAGGTCATCAAAATAGCAAAAGGTATATTAAAAAATTAACCCTCTGCATTTTATCTCGTCGCAAAGATTTATTTTAATATTTAGGAGTTTTTATGGTGAATCAAAATAATGATAGTCCGCTCTACCTTAAAGTCGCTCGTGATGCGATACGTCTCGAAAGATCAGGTAAATACTTTGAAGCGTCCAAAGCATGGTCACAAGCTAATCGATTATCGCGTGTTTATCGTAACCAAATATGGTGTGAGCGCCGTGCTGATTTTTGTTATATGCAAATTCAAAGAGAAAAATATAAACTAATGGCTGACGATGAGTCTACAGAAAATTCTCTGATATGACACATATCAGCAGTATCTTTCATATAAAAATCGTTTAAACAACTCGCTATTTTTAATAGCGGGTTAATATTGTTAGCTTTTTATGCTAGCTGCGAAATAATGTTTTTATCTTTACAATAATACAGGAGATTATCTCTGTTGTTGTATGTTTTTATGCTTTTCACAGCCTATTATCATGACTTTTTCAATAAACCCACTTATCCTTAAGTAGAATATATTTCCTTCGCAAAAAATATCGGGTAAATTATATAGATATAAAATGGAGTGATCATATGAACCCGATAGTAGTAAAGACAAAAAAAAATCTATTAAGATTACAAGCAAAATACCTAGCCCAAAATAAAGGTATTACTATCGATGATGCTTTTGATCTTTTATTAAAGCCTAACAATAACGCTAAAAATTCGCTCACATACACTCATCGTGTAAGAAAAGGTAGGCGGCAACATCAACCCTCTTCACTTTTAACCTGCTTACTCAATAAAACCTATGTAAGAGATTGGACAAAAACCAAATAATATTTCATCCGCCTATTAGATATGGTAACTAATAAGCTACTAGGGGGGTTTACTTAAAAGGAAGTATCAATGAGCGTATTAAAAAGGGTTGTTACAGGGAAGTATTCTCTCGCTGTTACAGTTTGGGGTTTTTGGCTATTTTTAGAGCTATGCAGCTCCGCCGTTTTTTTACTAATGAAAAGTAGTGATGCTATTCCAATCAAAACACAGCTTTTTCTTATCTTTTTTCTATTCATATTTAAAACATCGTATTCTATCGCCATTATAACGGGCGTTTTTCACATGTTAAAAAGCAAAGTGACGATTTGGCGTGTCGTTGTTATCCTGTTGTTAAGTGTTCAAATTATCTGTTTAATAATCGCGATGATAAATTGGTGTATGGTCGCCCTACCTGATATTATTAATTATCAGATATATGAAGAAAGTACTAAAAGCCTGTTTCAATGACAGGCTATAATTTAATACTGTCAGCCGGCATTAATCTGGCAATGCCCTAGGAATAGAGTATCACCTATTTGACTATGTTATTTCTATAAATATTATATAGGCTCTAAATTCTCAAATTTATACAGTGCCCTCAATTTAAAAGGGGAACAAAAATAGTTTAACCCCATTGAAATCTTTATGCTTGAGTCTATAAATAGGCTTTGCATTGCTTTGATGGTGTCTTGTTGGGCTTTTATTACCCAGCTAATGAGTCTTTAGTGACATTTACCCTCCTATATGTTTTAATTTAACTTAAGGTTTGATGGTAAAAGAAAATTTTATGGGTTCATTAAAAAAGCTTGTTCAAGGTGAATATTCAATTCATCTTTTATTCATTATAATTTGGTATGTTGGAACTGCATCTATTCAATTTATTTTTGAAAAATACCCAACAGCTCATGGCATATATCGAATAGATACAATGCTTTATCTCTTTGCGACTTCAAGATTTCTTCAAGCTTTATTATCTTTAATTGCTTTTGTTGGTATTTTTTCGACACAAAGGAAGCAATTAACAAAAGTAGGGATGATTTATTTAATTATTATCGCACCAGCGTTATCCTTTTACATCGCCTCGTTTTATGATCTCATAATATATATCAATGCTGGTGATTGTGAGTCATCACCTTGGTGCATGAGGACTTACTTTACTAAATAGCAGGCATGATGATATTTGTCTGATCTTCGTTTTTACACAGCCAAATCAGATTATCAGAACATTAATTTAAACTTATCATAATGCAAAAATCTGATTACACCATAATAAGTCCATCAGTTCCTAAAAATTACGACCAAGAGGATATGCCACCAAAAGACAATGGTTATGAATAACGTTGTCAATTACACACACCAGATAATCTCGAGGAAAATGGTGAATATTCAGCTAGGTATTGATGTGTAATTTATTTTCTAGCATTTTCTTTCGCTTTCTGGTGAATTTTATCTTTCATTTCTTTTGTTATTTTTTGGTAAGTTTCTACAGTGCCATCATCAGAAACGGTATTCATAAAAATATCATCACCTCTTTTTTTAATTGTCACAGATACTTTTACAGGCTCGACCTCACCAAAATCTATTGGTTCTATTTTTCCATTGATTGTATAAGTCATTTTGGTCACTTCTTGCGTTAACACGCTAGAATTCGGGTCAAATTTCCACAAAGATTCTTGTTTGATTTCTTCTACATTATCACCTAGTTCAATCAGCAATGCATCTCTCGCAACACCATTCGGAGCTAGGATCATCAGTTTAAGAATTCTTACTTCGGGTGTATTATTTGAATCAAACCAATAGCCATATAAATCACTTGTTGAGTATGGTTGCGGGAGCACGTCAATTTTTGTCTTTTTTTCCGCTGTTTCATTTTCACCAGCCATACTGACACTGGTGATACAGAAAAGAGCGCATAGCATAACAATCAAAGAGAATATTTTTTTCATTATTTAAATACACAAATTTATTTATAGAGCTTTAGTCGCCAACAAATATCGACTACACCTCAAACAATCCATTTTTATCAAATCTTAATGTGCTGTAATAGGACAGATCATTAAATAGCTTTCCATTACCAAGAGTTGTCATTCCAGCTTTTTTCTCACAGTCACCATCTTTAACAAAACTCACGCTATCTACTCTTCATTTCAAGCCGAACGGAGCATCTGGTTTTCTGCCGCAGCCTACCAATAATGCAATCAGAGCAGCTGCCACGAATATTTTTCCATTATTCGTACTCTGCCCCTGAAACTATTTTTTGACCATTGGCACATTTAGCTACCACAAATCCATCATTTGCCCACATTTTTACCACATATGAGTCTGGGCTATTCTGAATTACTTTAACGGGATATTCACCAATTAATTGATTATACATCTTATTGACATCTGATTTGCATGGCGAAAATGGCATAGTGTCAGTTCCAAGTATTTGCTCATATTTTTCTTTTGGCGGATTGCCTGAATCTACAAGTTTATTTAATTCCTCCTTTGTATAAGATGTTCCTGCATAAACGCTAAAACCAATACAAGATAAAACAATTGCAATTATTGACTTTTTCATCATCCCATCCTCACACTCAGTTTTTTATTAATTTAATTGATGTTATACCGAAAGCAGCGTAAAACAAAGCAAACAATTAGGTACAAAAAACCTGCCGGAGCAGGTTATTCACTAGTGCTTGAGCTACCAATTCACTTGCTATTCAGAAAATTACTTACTAAATGCAATCAAAACAAAAATAGCAAGAGGAGGTGTGATGACCACATCTGCTACAACGGTAAATGGTGTAGCTATTATCTTTGCAATCAAATTACCTGCATTAAATGATTTCTGTTCTTCGGAAGCATACAGTTCAACAGTATATAATTCATTTAGTTTTGCGTTGGAAGTTACTGGTAAGCTTATATCATTCCTATCAATAATATACCCTTTAATTGGCACAGTTCTTACCCAAGATGATTTATCATTTCCTTGTGCCCTATTCTTAAAGCCTGCCTGCTCTAAGGCCTTTATTTGTGCGTCAGTAAATTGAAATTTGGGATCAGTGTATACAAAGTAATTCTGCATAAATTCGATCGGTGATTGACTGTTGCTATTGGGAAGTATTTTAATTCGAATTATTCCCTTGGGATTATCAAATGCAGTTAATGGGATTATTTTCACTAATTCATTTAACTCCATTAATTCAGAAGAGCCACTGGTTAATAAATAGGCGTACTTTTCTCCTATAAAACCGAATCCAGAATCCGGAAATTTGATATCATTTATATCGTTTTTTGTTGTTTTACTTTCAATTTTAATATTTTTATATTCAAAACTGGCAATTATTTTATCTGTTAACTTAACAACATTTTGTGATTTGGTTTCGACTGTTGGGTTATCTTCCCAAAAGTTTTTTGTTAAACATCCCGTAGAGCTTAAAATCGATATGCTCAAAAAACACGCTAGTAATTTTTTCATTCCATTGCCTCAATAAGTTTAGCTTAAGTCCAATGAATATTAGGGCAACACCTCATTTAAGGCAATAAAAAACCCACCGAAGTGGGTTCATTTGATTTTACCATGACAGTGTTTATATTTTATATCCATTATTACAATCGCAAAGGCTGTTTCTATGTGGAGAGAGTTTTTTCTTTTCACCAAAAACGCCATTTTGTGGCTGCCAATTTGGTATTGTAATTTTCTTTACTATCTCACTAAAGCCAAGAATTTCAGATGCGTGTATAACAAACCCTAAATTTAACATTGTACTATTGGTAACTTTTGCATTTTCTTGTGCGGGTATGTCCACGCCACATTAATTGAGACACACTAAATTAAAGTTTTCTAACTGTTTACGATAGGCCTCCGGAGGGAGGTGATTTAAACTTTCGTGCGTTCGGTTTTGGTTATAATCTTGCTGCTAATACCACGCTAATTCTCTAACTTGACTCAATGATTCAAATAAATACGCATTTAAAAATTCACGATGGAACGAGCCATTAAAACGTTCGATAAACCCATTTTATTGCAGTTTGCCCAGTTGAATATGGCACAGTGACGCAGCCATTCAATAATCTAGATACTGTCAAACCTAATAAGATGCGCTTCATTCCTATCCCCACATCAACTTAGAGGAGCCTTTCACCATAGTCTATATGTTATATAGTGCAATGGGGAGCAAATCGTTATTTATTCTTAGTGGAGTTACTCCAGATCTTTATCAAAATAATCATCTAATTTACTCACATGCTCACAGCGACTTTCAAACCCATTAGGGATACCTCCATTTCTCATCCATTCTTCGCATGACGCAGCTACTTTTCCATAGGTATATGCCCCTGTCATTGCTATGTATACAAACCTTTCACATTTTTGTTTATCATTCTGATCGTCACATATCAGCTTTTTCATTTCTTCCATTTCATAAACGCCACCCGCACCTGTACCTTCAGGTGCTAGTACAGTTGCATTTGCAGGAACTGATAGCAATGAACCCAATACAAAAAAACTGCTTAATAAGATTTTATTCACGTTACCCCCTACTTGTTTTAAGCCATGGTAACTAACGTAAAGAACAAAACAAAGCAAAAGACCTCAGTTAAGAGGCGTAATATGTGATCTGGATTGCAAGCCCATCCTTGGGCTATGTGTGGTTAGGCTACGGCTTTGTATTCTTTATCGTGAATAACTAATCCATTCCAATTCTTTTTCATTGGTAACTCACCTGCAAGATAAAGCTCATAAAGACGTTTAGTACCTTTCTTCAATGATACAGGCTGATATTTGATGAATGGCTCATGACCGTGAGGATTAATTTCACTCTGATTTGGTCTCGTGATATAACCAGCTGCGTTCTGCTAGCCACATTTGGACCTGTTGAGTATTTACGCCATTAAGCATTTTACAGAATTGTGTTGGTGTCATGCCTTCTTTGAACAGATTTGACATGCATTCAACTTTGTTGTTCAGTTCTTTATTAGTGTGTTCAAGTACAATAACTTTTTCTGAATACGTGAGTACTCCACACTAAAAAATGGATTAATACTGGACGGATAAGCGGGTCTCGCAAAGACCCAAAAAAGAAAAAGCCACCTTGGCCATTTGCTAGAGCAAACTGTATTAAAGCTTTGAATGACAGCATGCACAATAACACTGAAAGTGTGTAAGAAGAGGAAATAAGATATCAATCTTCCGAAGGGGTAAGATTGGTATGTGAAGTGGCATTGTTAATTTGCTAAAGCCATTGGCGTCGCGTTAAACGATACTGCGTGCAAGGTTCTTCGCAGTTAGATTGGGAACCATCATAGGTATGTGTTTGTGCATAAGGAGGCGAAAAATAGAGCGGATGGAACATTAACGCCAGCAGTGAGAAGGTATGCTCATTTAGCGCCGAATCATCTAACTGAACATGCAATGAAGATAGACGAGCTAATGTCACACGATGACACAAATATGTCCCATCAGTTATTAGAGGTGGTTAAATGACATGAATTACAAGCAAGAAAAAACCCGCTACATCTATGAAATGTAACGGGTTCTTATTTGGTGCCGGCTACCGGAGTCGAACTGGTGACCTACTGATTACAAGTCAGTTGCTCTACCAACTGAGCTAAGCCGGCGAATTTGGCGGAAGGATAGAGATTCGAACTCTAGGATGGTTTCCCATCGGCGGTTTTCAAGACCGCTGCCTTCGACCGCTCGGCCATCCTTCCATGGGGCGCGATTATGGAGGAATCGGCGCAGCTTGTCTACCCCTGAAAGTAAAAAAATTGATTTTTTCGTTCTGTTTGGCTAATCTTCACTCAATTGTTCTCTATTTCATAATAAAAGTGCTAATATCTGTGCAAAATCGGTGTCTCAATTTTTCATAGGCGTATGATTTTTAGTCAATTAATATATTTTTGCCGACAGGACAGTTCACCACAATATGTACAGACAATCTTTGATAAAAACCATTTTACTCTCACGCCTATTTTACGTCTTTATTCTGCTACTTGTCGTGATGCTCTCGCTGTCGCTATATAATTCGTATCACTCGTGGCTACTTAGCCGCCAAGCCTCCTTGAATACCATAGCGAAACAATTGGCCTACCAAATAGAGGATTATCGTTACCAAGCTAACTTGATGTATAAACAGGTTAACGAAAAACCAGCCACTACAAACTTAAATACGACACCGGCCTCCCCTGCCCGTATTACGAAAATTCGTCATGACGTTTATTGGCTAGGCAGTACAAATCAAACCATTGATGCAATTTTATTTGGGAGTGATAGTGAGCGAAATAACTTATTAGCAACAAAATTAGCTAACAAGTTTATTACCGAGTACCGTTAAAAGACCTGATTGTCGGTGTTATTGGCTATAATATATGGCTGCTTACTTGTATGGTTGTCGTGATATTGCTTGTCTTCTTTACAAGCGTCTTTATCCGTAACCGGATCATTTCACCGAACTCAGTCATGCAACACCAATTAGAGCTTCAAGAGACACTGAATAACGATATTATCAATAATATTAGTTATGGCATTCTAGTGTATGATTTTACATCAAATAAAAAATTACTGAGTAATAATGTGGTAAACGCCTTATTGCCTTCGATGGATCTCAACCATATTAAAGAATTGGCGACCCATAACCATGATATGATCCAAATCTCGATTGAGAATAACGTTTATGAAGTTATCCTCGTCAATATCAGTATGCTAGAAGATACTTATCTCTTCATTATTATTGATAAAGATAAAGAGGCATTAACTCAACGCCGACAAGAGATGGCTAATCGCGAATATAAGAAAAATATTCAACTGAGAAAAGTGGTGTTTGAGAACATGCAACATGAAGTTCAACCTTCATTAACCGAGCTGAATAAAGCGGTGGGTGGGCTGATTGAAGCTTCTGAAGATGATAAGCACGAATTTATTGATACGATAGTCGCCCAAACGACCCATATTAATCGTTGGTTTAATAATATTAACTTATTAAACTCCTTAGAATCTTCCTCTGGAAAACTACAAACTGAAAAAATCTCAGTGAGTTTGCTGCTTACTCAATTCTTAAAACAAAACCTTTTCCGCCTTAAAAATAAAGGGTTATCGCTCTACTTCTATAATAATATTAATCCAGATTCTCTATTTTCATTAGAGCCGACCTACTTAAAACATCTATTGCAGTTAATCCTAGAGTATTCCGTTGATACCACTGCATTTGGGAAAATTGCCGTTAGCCTGAATTATCAGGAAGATAAAAAAACCATCATTATTGATATTAAAGATAGCGGTATGGGCCTGACAAACCAGGAGTTAGCCAATATTCAGCATCCATTCTCAGGGCAAGTATTAAACGCATCACGGTTTAACCGCTCAGGGATCACCTTATATTTATGCAAGGCTATCTGTAAAAAGATGAATGGCAGCTTTACCGTTAAAAGCAGCCCTGCAATAGGCTCTCACTATCAATTAACTTTACCTACAAAATCAGCAATCATTGCCGATAGCTATCCTACATTACTCGAAGATATTCATATTCGTTTAGCAATTCACAATATTGATACATCACGAATTGTCAGAAATATCCTATCTAATTATGGTGCAGACTTTTTAGATTTACACGAAAGTTCACCGCATACGGATTGGGATCTATTGATAACAGATAATGATGATAATCAGTTTAAAAACATAATAAAAATTTCTGGAACAACGTCAGGTGTCAACTCAATCACACCACAGCACATAGAAGTTAACTATAACTTTGCAGATGAGCTGATTGATGCTATATCTTTGCTTATTGAAAATGCACAAGCCGATGATGACGAGTTGGCGTCGGTGGTCGGAATTCCACTTTCCCAGCACGATACGACACCAACAACTGATGAATCGATGGAAAGCATACTTCAAACTTATCAAAATATTTTATCAAATAGCGATTATAAGGATTTGTTTATAACAACAGTTCCGATAGATATTAATAAACTGTATACTAGTGAAAGTCTTGAGGATTTGGCCGAATTGAAAAACACAGCACACCGTTTAAAAGGAGTTTTTGCTATGCTAGATTTTAGGTTCCTTCACAAGCTTTGTGAAGATTTGGAACTTTACATAGCAGAAGGAAATAGCTTAAAAATAAGTAATTGCATTAGAGAGCTGGATGTTTCAGTAGAAAAGCTAATGCCAAAAGGTAACCAATAATATGAATAACCTAAATGTCATTGTTGCCGATGATCATCCTATTGTTCTTTTCGGTATCAGAAAGTCACTCGAACAGATTGAATGGGTCAATATCGTTGGTGAATTTGAAGATTCAACGTCTTTAATTAATAACTTAGCGCGTTTAAATGCCGACGTCTTAGTCACTGATTTATCAATGCCTGGTGATAAATACGGCGATGGTATTACGTTAATCAAATATATTAAACGTCACTACCCTGATCTTTCTGTCATTGTTCTCACCATGAACAATAACCCTGCGATTTTAAGTGCAATCCTTGAGCTAGATATTGAAGGTATTGTTTTAAAACAAGGCGCGCCTGCTGATCTACCAAAAGCTTTAGCTGCATTACAAAAAGGGAAAAAATTTACCCCTGAGAGTGTGAGTAAGCTACTTGAGAAAGTGAATGCAAGTGGTTATGGAGATAAGCGCTTATCGCCAAAAGAGAGTGAAGTTTTACGCCTCTTTGCAGAAGGCTTTTTGGTCACAGAAATAGCTAAGAAATTGAATCGTAGTATTAAAACGATTAGTAGCCAAAAGAAATCAGCAATGTTGAAACTCGGTGTCGACAACGATATCGCATTACTTAACTACCTGTCTTCTGTTAGCATCGATAACTCATCTACCGATTAATCGATAAATCACCTTTATGTTATTGCTGAAAAACCCGATACAAACGGGTTTTTCTCTTTAACGCTTTTACCGGGTAGCTTATTTATTACCCACGAATTTCAATAAGGTTTCTTTCAAAGTTGTGATTTTGGTTGGCTTAGATAGACAGCCATTCATACCTGCATCCCGGCAACGTTGCTTCTCCTCCTCCATTGCATTTGCTGTTAATGCAATAATTGGAACTGTTGAACCTAAGTTTCGTAACGCTTTAGACAGCCCATAACCATCCATGTTTGGCATATTCACATCGGTTAAAACGATATCAACCGTATGGTTTTCTAGATATTTCAGTGCATCAATACCATCAACGGCAGTACAAGTGCTAAAACCAATATTGGATATTTGATCGCTTAACATCACCCTATTGATTGGATGATCATCAACAATTAATACTTGGTATGAACTCAGTGAACCATCTATCTCAAGGGAGTTTGCTTTATTGCTCTCTTCTTTTGCAACCTGCTCACCTCGTGATTTCGAAATAAATTTATCGATGATTGATGGTAACTTTTCATTCTGATAAGTGTTATATAACCATTTGTTAGGCGACTCTTCACGCAAATCACCAACATATAGATTACACAGATGAAGTACTTTTTTACTCTTTAACTCATGAGAGTCTTGGTTATCGGTGATCAATAAATCATAACTTTCTGCCTTATCAATTTCTTTATCAACACAGACAACAAAATGGTTATGTCTAAGTAGTCTGGTTAAAAAGCTAGAAAGACATTGGTTCCGGCAAATAATCGCTATCCGATAATGAAAGCGGTATTCCGGAATAGCATGTTCGGTATACTTTTGGCCATAAAGTGGGATACGGATAATAAAGGAGCTACCCAAGCCTATTTGCGAATTAACTTCAATATCTCCATCCATCAAGTTAATCAACTTTTCACAGATTGCTAACCCTAAACCTGTACCTTTATGCCCCAAATTATTTTGGTCATGCACTTGGAAGAAAGGATCAAAAAGTTGTAACACAACCGCTTGCGGCATGCCTATCCCTGAGTCTTTAATTTCAATCTTTAAATAGTTTTCGTCACGCCAAACATAGAAGAAGACAAAACCAGAATCTGTGAATTTAATACTATTATTGATGATATTCGATATCACCTGCTGTAGCCTTACCGCATCACTCAATAGCAAATCAGGCACATTAGGTTCAATAAAGGAATAAAGCGCTATCTGTTTTTTCGCGACTAAAGGCAAGTAGTTAGCTAAGACAAAAGCAAAAACATCACGGCAATTAAATAGTTTATATTCAATGTTTAGTTGATTAGATTCAATTTTTGAAAAATCCAATATATCACTGATAATTTGCAGCAACAGTGAGGATGAATTATCCATCGTGGTTACAAGACGATTCGCTTTATCGGATAACTCAAGCCGCTGTAATAATTCAATATTACCGATAATACCATATAGTGGCGTACGTAATTCATGACTCACCGTTGCCAAGAACATGGATTTAGCATGGTTAGCCTGTTCCGCAGCATCAGCCACATCTTGTAAGGATTTCTCCATCTGAACACGGATACTAATATCAATCAGTACGCATATAGCAACATCTTCGTTTTGATAACGCGAATTGACAAAGCTTATTTGTAGATGTGTACTACTACTAGTCACAACATCAATGTAATTACTCGATTTTTGGCGAATAATTGTCAGTATGCGCTGTTTATCATCTTCACTTAATAAGCGGAAATAATCGTGAGCTAATTCATTACTCAGAATGTTGCCACCATCACTTAACCTTAGAATGATGATGCCGACAGGCGCCGATGCTACAATTTTATGGTTAAACTGTTCATGCTCTTCAAGGCGAATAGCGGTATTCGCTGCTGGCACTAGCATTTTGCGCTCTAACAACCAAATGAGGAAAAAGATCAGGCAGCCAGAGGTGATATTAATAACGATACTATAAAAAATGGACGCTCTATGCTCTGCAAATATCTCGCTGGTGGGAACAGCATACACCACTGTCATTAATGATGGCGATAAGCGCTTTTTAAAAATCAGTTTTGAATAATCGGAGCTAAAGCCAAAAAAACTAGGCTCAGAAATAGAGAGTAAATTGGAATTTTTAGGATTCAAGTCCGTTGGGTAATATAAAACCGGTTGGTTATACGAATTAAGGACGACCACTTCAAAGGATTTATTCGAACGTTGTATAAATTGATTTAAGCTGATTGTTCTCTCTAAACCAATAAACCCATACAGAAGGCTACTCACATAAATAGGTTGGATCAGATACAACTGCCCTGAATCGGTTTGAGCACCATGAACAATCGTATATAAGTTACGCTCTTGCCCTTGTAATCTTAGGCTTTGATAGGAACGTATATTTTCGTAGCCAACCTTTTTTAAGATCTCAATGTCAGATACGGTCGTACGGATTGGAAAATCCATCATGCAGTAACTCTTAGAGCCTATTACAAAGACATGATTTAACCCTTGCGGAGCAGCAATACTGTCTTTCCAAAAATAAATGAGTTGTTCGAATGCGTTTAGGTAATCACTGGTTCTATTTTTAAAATAGGTACAATCCGCCTCGGGTGATAATGGGTACAGGCTATAGGATCCCGTGGCAGGTAATGTGACGTAATTTGGTTCATTTTCCAGTCGCTCTTCATGTTGTTCAGTCATAAACTGGATAGAGCGCAATGTGGTACCGGTTTGCAAAATGAACGCCTGCATATTTTCAAACCCTGAATAAAACTGCTGGCGTATATCTGACTTGCTTTCATTAAATTGGGTATAAAGGAAGAATAAGGTAATAAAAACCCCCATTCCCCATAGCATTAAGCCGAGGATACGGAATAAATCACGGGATAATCGTAATGATGTTCTAAATGACGGTAAATATCTCAAGATCTATCCTACACAGGCTATGTTACTGTGACTGAGTATACTCGATAAAAGTTGTAAAAAGCGATAGTTGTTAAACTGGATGGTTAGATAGCAAAACGGGCGGTAAACCGCCCGTCGAATCAATGACCCATACATTTATTCAGGCGTATTGGTTCCCATGTCTGTGCTAGGTATATCCTCTGCACCTGCTTCATCAGAGTTTTCATCTTCCTCTGTTTCAGCGACACGTTGTAAACCAACAACTTTTTCTTCTTCCGCTGTTCTAATCAGCGTCACACCTTGTGTATTACGGCCAACAACACTAACTTCCGAAACGCGTGTACGCACTAAAGTACCAGCATTCGTGATCATCATAATCTGATCGGTTTCATCCACTTGGATAGCCCCAACCACATTACCATTACGCTCACTGACTTTAATTGAGATCACACCTTGAGTTGCCCGCGATTTCGTTGGGTACTCTTGCTCAGCTGTACGTTTACCATAACCGTTTTCAGTCACAGTTAAGATATGGCCTTCGCCGCGAGGGATAATCAGTGAAACCACTTTGTCTTCATCGGCTAGACGAATACCACGTACCCCAGTTGCAGTACGTCCCATTGGGCGAACCGCATCTTCGGCAAAACGGACAACCTTACCTTGAGCAGAGAACAGCATGACTTCATTTGAACCATTGGTTAAATCAACACCAATCAATTCATCGCCTTCATTGAGGTTAACGGCAATAATACCGGCACTTCTTGGGCGGCTAAAGTCTTGCAATGCCGTTTTCTTCACCGTACCACTCGCCGTTGCCATAAAGACATAGTAGCCTTCTTCGTATTCACGAACTGGCAAGATAGCGGTAATACGCTCATCTTGTTCAAGTGGCAACAAGTTCACAATTGGACGACCCCGTGCTCCACGGCTGGCCTCTGGTAATTGGTAAACTTTCATCCAATATAGGCGACCACGGCTAGAGAAGCATAGGATGGTGTCGTGGGTATTCGCCACCAGCAAACGCTCAATAAAGTCTTCTTCTTTAATGCGTGCTGCCGATTTACCTTTACCGCCACGGCGTTGCGCTTCGTAATCAGACAGTGGTTGATATTTCACATAGCCTTGGTGAGACAGTGTTACCACCACATCTTCTTGGCTAATCAAATCTTCAATGTTGATATCCGCTGTATTTTCGGTGATCTCAGTACGACGAGCATCATTATACAGTTCACGGATAGCTTCTAACTCTTCGCGAATAACTTCCATTAAACGCTCAGGGCTACGTAGAATATACAACAGTTCTTCGATTTGCTTCAGAAGATCACGGTATTCTTCCAGCAGTTTCTCATGCTCAAGCCCGGTCAGTTTTTGCAGACGCAAATCCAAAATCGCTTGGGCTTGTTGCTCAGTCAGATAGTATTGACCGTCGTGTACGCCATATTGTTCTTCAAGCCATTCTGGGCGTGCTGCATCATCACCGGCACGCTCAAGCATCGCAGCCACATTACCAAGATCCCAAGGGCGTGCAATCAACCCTGCCTTCGCTTCTGCTGGCGTCGGTGCACGACGAATTAACTCGATAATAGGATCAATGTTAGCTAATGCAACGGCTAATGCTTCAAGAATATGTGCTCGTTCACGTGCTTTACGCAATTCAAAAATAGTGCGGCGAGTCACCACTTCACGGCGGTGGCGAACGAACGCAGCAATAATATCTTTTAAATTAAGGATTTTCGGTTGGCCTTGATGCAAGGCTACCATATTAATGCCGAACGAGACTTGAAGCTGAGTCAGCGAGTAAAGATTGTTAAGGACAACCTCTCCTACCGCATCACGTTTCACTTCAATCACGATACGCATGCCGTCTTTATCAGACTCATCGCGTAATGCACTAATTCCTTCAACACGTTTTTCTTTAACGAGTTCAGCTATTTTCTCAATAAGACGAGCTTTGTTTACCTGATAAGGAATTTCGCTGACAATAATCGTTTCGCGGCCATTTTTTTCGTCAACTTCGACCTCAGCACGCGCACGAATATAGACCTTACCACGGCCAGTACGGTACGCATCGATAATTCCACGGCGACCATTAATGATAGCGGCAGTCGGGAAATCAGGCCCTGGGATGTGCTCCATCAGACCTTCAATGCTAATATCTTCATCATCTATATAAGCAAGGCAACCGCTGATCACTTCCCCTAGGTTGTGTGGAGGAATGTTCGTTGCCATCCCAACAGCAATACCTGACGAACCATTAACCAATAGGTTAGGGATTTTCGTAGGCATAACTTCAGGGATTTGCTCTGTACCATCATAGTTTGGGACGAAATCAACGGTCTCTTTTTCAAGATCCGCTAACATTTCATGGGCAATTTTCGCCATACGGATTTCCGTATAACGCATTGCAGCTGCGGAATCTCCGTCAACTGAACCAAAGTTCCCCTGACCATCTACCAGCATATAACGCATAGAAAAAGGCTGAGCAAGACGAACGATTGTCTCATAAACAGCGATATCACCATGTGGATGGTATTTACCGATAACGTCCCCGACTATACGGGCAGATTTTTTATAGGGTTTATTCCAATCATTTCCCAATACATTCATCGCAAACAGTACTCTGCGGTGTACTGGCTTCAGTCCATCTCGAACATCTGGAAGCGCGCGCCCGACAATAACGGACATCGCATAATCCAAATACGAACTTTTGAGTTCTTCTTCGATATTGACCGGTGTGATTTCTCTGGCAATGTCGCTCATGGAACCACTGTCCCTCATAACTTCGGATTCAAAGGTTTAGAACTATACCACAATTCGCCAATTTAATAAAAAAAATGAGAAGTGAGTATTTGTCTTTCAAGCTATGTATAATAGCGGAAAAATGTCTTTATGTGTCCGTATACTTTGAGTTTATTGCGTAAGAGCAACAAAAAAACGTTTTATGGCCTCAATAAATTCGCGTATTAACGTTTGGACACCTATCTAGGAACAGGAGCTCCACTCATGAATGATACTTCAACCCCCGCGTATCAGAACGTCGATAAGCATGAAATTGAGAAGTTTGAAGCTATTGCTTCTCGCTGGTGGGATCTCGAAGGTGAATTTGCCCCACTTCATCGCATTAATCCGCTTCGCCTTGGCTATATTATGCAACGGGTTGATGGTTTATTTGGTAAGAAAGTACTTGATGTGGGCTGTGGTGGCGGAATTTTATCTGAAAGTATGGCACGTGAAGGTGCCGATGTGACGGGACTTGATATGGGGGCGGACCCACTGATGGTCGCACGCCTGCACTCATTAGAGTCAGGGATCCCTGTTGAATACGTACAAGAAACAGTAGAGCAGCACGCAGACAAATATCCACAAGCTTATGATGTCGTGACCTGCATGGAGATGTTGGAGCATGTGCCTGATCCACAGTCGGTCGTGCGTGCGTGTGCTAAATTGGTCAAGCCCGGTGGGCATGTTATTTTTTCGACGATCAACCGCAATAAAAAAGCGTGGTTAATGGCGGTCGTTGCAGCGGAATATGTGATGAAAATGGTTCCGAAAGGCACCCACGATGCGAAAAAATTTATTCGCCCTTCTGAACTGATTTCGTGGGCAAACGAGGCTCAGCTAAAAGATAGGCATATCATGGGGTTACATTATAATCCACTCAAAGATAAATTCTATTTAGGCCCGAATGTGGACGTTAATTATATGCTCCATACTGTCAACGAATAAATAGCAAGCGTTACGTTCAAGAAAACAGCAAACGATCGCATTTTGCAAAATTTATTTTCGTCACCCTGTTGCGAGTTTCCACTTATAGAATTCCTTTTCTAGTGCAGCTTACCGACAAGGTGACGTTTTTTATCCCTACAGTTATCCACAGAAGACTCAGATTTGTGCACTTGATAAAACCGCTTATTAACATTATCTTGTTATAGTAAAATCAACAAACCACTACATATAGTATGTAATTTGAATCTAACACTACAAGTCTCATAGAGTTATTCTATGAGCTTTTTTGCGTTAGCAATATGCTATTTTGTAGGTCAACCAAGGTGTACTTGCTCATGAACCAGAGTCTGTTAGTCACAAAACGTGATGGACATAAAGAACGCATTGATCTCGATAAAATCCACAAGGTAATCACTTGGGCTGCTGAAGGCCTGAATAATGTATCTGTTTCTCAGGTGGAGTTACGTTCACAGATTCAGTTTTATGATGGGATCAGAACGTCTGATATTCATGAAACCATGATCAAAGCGGCTGCTGACCTTATTACTGGCGATACGCCTGACTATCAATATCTTGCGGCGCGTCTTGCAATATTCCATCTACGTAAAAAAGCGTATGGTCAATTTGAGCCACCCGCGCTGTACAAGCACGTCACTCGCCTTGTTGAAATGGGCAAATATGATAAGCATTTGCTGGAAGACTACTCACAAGAAGAGTTCGAGCAAATGGATAGTTTCATTGACCATTGGCGTGACATGAATTTCTCCTATGCTGCCGTCAAACAACTTGAAGGTAAGTATTTAGTACAAAACCGTGTTACGGGCGAGATTTATGAGAGTGCACAGTTCCTCTATATTCTCGTTGCTGCATGCTTGTTCTCTCATTATCCAAAAGAGACTCGCTTAGACTACATCCGTCGTTTCTATGATGCGGCTTCCACATTTAAGATTTCGCTACCAACACCAATCATGGCTGGTGTTCGTACACCAACTCGTCAATTCAGCTCTTGCGTATTGATTGAGTGTGGCGATAGCTTAGATTCTATCAACGCAACATCCAGTGCGATTGTTAAGTATGTGTCTCAACGTGCAGGTATCGGTGTAAACGCAGGCCGTATCCGTGCTTTAGGTAGCCCGATTCGTGGCGGTGAAGCATTCCATACTGGTTGTATCCCTTTTTATAAGCACTTCCAAACCGCCGTTAAGTCTTGTTCACAAGGCGGTGTGCGCGGTGGTGCAGCGACACTTTTCTACCCTTTATGGCATTTAGAAGTTGAAAGCCTATTAGTGCTGAAAAATAACCGTGGGGTTGAAGGTAACCGTGTTCGCCATATGGATTATGGTGTCCAAGTCAACAAATTGATGTATGAGCGTTTGATCAAAAACCAAGATATTACGCTGTTCAGCCCTTCTGATGTGCCTGGTTTATATGACGCTTTCTTTGCTGATCAGGATGAATTTGAGCGCCTGTATCTGGCTTATGAACAAGACGACAGCATCCGTAAATCCAGTGTTAAAGCGGTTGACCTCTTTTCATTAATGATGCAAGAGCGTGCATCAACAGGTCGTATCTATATTCAGAACGTTGACCACTGTAATACTCACAGCCCATTTGATCCTTTAGTTGCACCAGTGCGTCAATCAAACCTGTGTTTAGAGATTGCACTGCCGACAAAACCATTGAATAACATCAATGATGAAGAAGGTGAAATTGCGCTTTGTACGCTGTCAGCCTTTAACTTGGGTGCGATTGAAAACCTTGATGAATTAGAAGAGTTGGCCGTGCTTGCTGTACGTGCATTGGATGCCCTTCTCGATTATCAAGACTACCCGATTATTGCTGCGAAGAAAGGGGCAATGGGTCGCCGTACTTTAGGTATTGGCGTCATTAACTATGCTTATTATTTAGCCAAGCATGGTGTTCGCTATTCCGATGGCAGCGCCAACAATTTGACTCACAAAACCTTTGAAGCAATTCAATACTATCTATTGAAAGCCTCTAACGAATTGGCTAAAGAGCAAGGCGCTTGCCCTTGGTTCAATGAAACCACTTATTCAAAAGGTATTCTACCAATTGATACCTATAAGAAAGAGTTGGATAAATTGACTGATGAGCCTCTGCATTATGATTGGGAAACGTTACGTAAAGATATCCAACAATATGGTCTGCGTAACTCAACCTTATCAGCGTTGATGCCATCGGAAACATCATCACAGATCTCTAACGCAACCAATGGTATCGAGCCACCTCGTGGTTATATCAGCATTAAAGCATCTAAAGATGGTATCTTACGCCAAGTTGTACCTGATTATGAGAATCTTAAAGGCGCCTATGAGTTGTTATGGCAAATGCCTTCAAACAGTGGCTATTTGCAATTAGTCGGTATTATGCAGAAGTTTGTTGATCAGTCTATTTCTGCAAACACCAACTATGACCCAACGCGCTTTGCAACAGGCAAAGTACCAATGAATCAATTGCTAAAAGATTTATTGCTCGCCTATAAGTTTGGTGTGAAAACACTTTACTACCACAACACCCGCGATGGTGCGGAAGATGTTCAAGGTGATCTGGAAGAAGTTGTTGAGTCAGCGGATTCAGATTGTGAAGGCGGCGCGTGTAAAATTTAATAGGAATTGTCATGTCACATACTTACACCATTTTCTCACAAAAGAGAAATGACCAATTACTTGAGCCGATGTTTTTCGGTCAACCTGTTAACGTTGCTCGTTACGACCAACAAAAGTATCCGATTTTCGAAAAGTTAATCGAGAAACAGCTTTCATTTTTCTGGCGTCCAGAAGAAGTTGACGTTTCCCGTGACCGCATTGACTATAATGGCTTGCCTGATCATGAGAAACACATATTTATTAGTAACCTGAAATACCAAACACTGCTGGACTCTATTCAGGGCCGCAGCCCGAACGTGGCGTTATTGCCACTGATTTCAATTCCTGAATTAGAAACTTGGGTTGAAACTTGGTCATTTTCAGAGACGATCCATTCACGCTCTTACACTCATATTATCCGTAATATCGTGAATGATCCGGCAATCATCTTTGATGATATCGTTGAAAACGAAGAGATCTTAAAACGCGCTCGTGACATTTCTGCTTACTATGACACGCTGATTGAGATGACCAACTATTACCATATGTTTGGTGAAGGTACTCACACCTGCAATGGTAAACAAATCACAGTATCACTACGTGCACTGAAAAAACAGTTGTACCTGTGCCTAATGAGCGTAAATGCCTTAGAAGCTATCCGTTTCTATGTCAGTTTTGCTTGCTCATTTGCCTTTGCAGAGCGTGAGCTAATGGAAGGGAACGCAAAAATTATTAAACTGATTGCGCGTGATGAAGCCCTTCACTTAACAGGAACCCAGCATATGCTGAACTTGTTACGTTCTGGGCAGGATGATCCTGAAATGGCAGAGATTGCTGCTGAGTGCGAAGACGAGTGCTATAAACTGTTCGTGGATGCGGCTGAACAAGAAAAAGAGTGGGCTGAATATCTGTTCAGTGAAGGTTCTATGATTGGCCTAAATAAAGATATTCTGTGCCAATACGTGGAATATATCACCAATATCCGTATGCAAGCTGTTGGGTTAAAATTACCTTTTGAGGCACGCTCAAACCCAATTCCTTGGATCAATGCATGGTTGGTGTCTGACAACGTTCAAGTTGCGCCGCAAGAAGTCGAAGTTAGCTCTTATCTGGTTGGTCAGATTGACTCTGAAGTCAACACTGATGACCTGAGTGATTTCGAACTCTAATCATGGCTAGCCATAAAGTCACCCTGCGGCTCTCGCAGGGTGTGCAAGTACCTTACCACACCGAGATCCACACAAGCCTGCTTGAAGCACTTGAAGACAGCCGTATTCCTGTTGAATATCAGTGCCGAGAAGGCTATTGTGGCTCATGTCGAGTCATGCTATTAAAAGGGAAAGTGGGCTATAAACAAAAACCGCTTGCCTTTGTACAAGACGGTGAGATTTTACCTTGTTGTTGCCATCCCCTTTCTGACATCGAAATCGGTTAAAACCTCACAGCGATGACGCTCTCTTTACGCCATCGCTGTTAATTAAACACGTCACTTACAGATTATAGATAACCATATAATCCTGCAAATACCCATCCAAACACACAAGAGACACCAACACCAATGAGGCCGGGCAGAATGAAGCTGTGGTTAATCACAAATTTACCTATCCGAGTCGTACCGGAACGGTCAAATTGAATAGCGGCTAAATCACTTGGATAAGTCGGAAGAATATAATAACCATAGCAAGCAGGCGCAGATGCGATGATATAGGCAGGATCAACACCAATGCCGAGCGCTATCGGAACGACCGCAGCTAAAGCGGCTGCTTGTGAGTTCACAAATTTAGAGACCAATAAGAGGATCACGGCATAAGCCCATGGATAGTCTTTGACTAATGCCCCAAGCGTGCCTTTGATTTGATCCATATGCGCGCCAAACATTGTTTCTGCCATCCAAGCGATACCATATACGGCAACAATGGCAATCATTCCTGAACGAAAAACCTCATTTTTCGAAATCTGTGCCGGATTTGTTTTACAAATAATGATGATCAGCGCACCAGCGAGCAGCATAAACATCTGTATCACAAGTACCATTGACAGTGGTTTGCCATTAACCAATGGCCTTAATTCAGAAACCGCCCCCAAAATCGCAACAACCCCAATAGAAGCGAGGAAAATCCACATAGCAACCCAATTGATTTTCGGTAACTTTTTATCGAGTAGTGTCGCGCTGTCGCCATACACATATTCGTAATTTTCATGTACCGAAATAAACTTTTGGAATTCCGGATCTTTATCGAGATCTTTCCCTCTGAACCAACTGAAAATACCGATTGCCAGTATCCCGATTAGGGTCGATGGAATGGTAATCGCCAAGAGATCTAAAAATTCGAGCGATTTACCATTAATGGTGATGCCATTTAACATCGCCACTAAGGACACCACTGCAACAGAGACAGGGCTGGCAATAATCCCCATTTGTGCACCAATACTACTGGCCGCCATCGGCCTTTCAGGACGAATATTATTTTTTATCGCCGCGTCATAGATAATAGGAAGGATGGTATACACCACATGCCCTGTACCACACAAAATGGTTAAAATACAGGTAACAAAAGGTGCCACAATAGAGATGTATTTTGGATTTTTACGTAGTAGTCGTTCTGCAATTTGTAGCATGACATCCAAACCGCCTGATGCCTGTAGAGTCGCTGATGCTGCAACAACAGCGATGATCACAAGCATAACATCAACAGGCGGTTTTCCAGGAGGTAAACCAAAACCAAAAACGAGTATCACTAAGCCAACGCCGCCTAGCAGCCCGAGAGCCATTCCCCCTTTTCTTGCTCCGTAGAACAAGCAGACGAGGATAATGGCAAGTTGTATCAAAAAGTCCATAAGTTCATCCTTTCAATTAATGTTTCCTTACATTATCGGGATGAAAGATTGACACAGATTTGATTTATATTAACTGGTTAAAGAATTTAATCTTATTTTTCAATTCGATTTTCCCACCCCGTCACAAAATTTATCTTAGGTTCCTGAGATACTGTCCTGTTAATCTAAAACATCATATATATCAATCAATTAATTAACATCCGTTAACATTTAAAATCCGATGTATTTACCTTTAATCACCATATCAATAACGATTATTCATTAGCTAGGACGAATAATTCGTTGCTATTTTCACCATTCCTTTATAAGAAATACGCGCGTGTGTAATTTTATGTTTACACTCATTGTAATTTAGATTTGACAGAAAAACTGTGATCGCATAATCTGCTCAGCTAATAAATCCACGACTTTTAATCAGAGGAATTTGTGAAAAATCGCACGCTAGGTAGCGTTTTAATCGTTGCAGGAACAACAATAGGTGCAGGGATGCTGGCTATGCCACTTGCCGCTGCGGGTGTCGGTTTCACAGGTATTGCATGCCTACTTGTCGGCCTATGGATGTTAATGAGTTATACCTCATTACTGCTCGTTGAGGTTTATCAATACAATCCACCAGATATGGGTTTGGGATCAATCGCGAAAAAATACCTTGGGCCTATTGGACAAATCGTCACAGGCTTAAGTATGTTACTTCTGATGTACGCGCTGACTACCGCTTATATTGGTGGCGCAGGTGTCCTGATCTCCAACAGCCTACTCTCGTGGTGGGATATTCATCTGTCGACCAAAACATCAATTATCTTATTTACGCTTATCGGTGGTGCTGTCGTTTGTATCGGTACGCACTCTGTCGATTTTATTAACCGCCTACTATTTACAGCTAAAATTATCTTTTTAGTCATTATGTTGGCTGTTATGTTACCCCACGTTGAAACCGTCAACTTAGGCAGTATGCCTGCTGAAAAAGGGCTACTGCTGGCGGCAGTGCCAGTCATCTTCACCTCATTTGGTTTCCATGGTAGCGTGCCTAGCCTTGTGAATTACATGAATGGCGATGTGCGTAAACTTCGTATCATTTTCATTACAGGGAGTGCGATCCCTTTAGTTGCCTATATCTTGTGGCAGATAGCCACTTTAGGGTCGATCCCTTCTAACACATTTTTAGGGATTTTGGCGCAAAAGTCTGGCCTAGATGGCTTACTCACCGCCATTCGTGATGTCGTTACGGCTCCACGCGTTAATATTGCCGTTAATCTGTTTATGGATTTAGCGCTAGCCACATCGTTTTTAGGGGTTGCTCTTGGTTTATTCGATTACCTTGCTGATTTATTTAAACGGAATGATAGCCTCATTGGGCGTATTCAGACAGGCTTGTTAACTTTTTTACCTCCGTTATTAGCAGCGTTATTTTTTAGTAGTTTCGTACAGGCGTTAACTTATGCAGCGGTTGCATTGTCTGTATTAGCCCTGATCATCCCCGCATTATTGACAATGCAAGTTAGAGCCGTTGAAAAACCTATCGATAAGCAAGCTCATTACCGAGTTAAAGGCGGCTCTACTCTGCTCCGTCTGGTTTTATTATGCGGTTTTGCAGTGATCATTATTCAATTTGCTATCGTTGCAGGCTACCTACCTAATGTAGGCTAAATTTAGCGTCAAAAACAAAGCTCGTACCGTTCACTAAACGGAAAAGCCCCCCAATAGCAACCAACTATTGGGGGGCTTTTGATATCCGATTTTATAGCGTCACTCCAAACTGTACGGGTTCCGCTATATTACAACCAGTAATTAGAAGCTTAGACCTGCTCCCACATACCAACCGTCAGCAATTTTGTTGCTTGGGTTGTCATGCGTACCTTTAATATCGATGACACGGTAGCCTGCATCAACTGAAAGCGGTTTAAACACAGTATAGCGTGCGCCGACTTTTGCTTCGGTATAAGATTGACTTCCCGATGTTAATGATGCCGGAGCACCATAAGCTTCACCATAAATATTCAAAGAAGGCATCACTTGCCATCCAAGACCGGCTCCACCTGCTAGCGCCATACCATCTTTATTGTCTTCAGGTGATAAATATAAGGCTTTACCACCAACATAGGCTGAAAATGGACCTAGAGGCAAACCAAAGGTTGCGCCTAAGCTACCCATTTGACCATCATGATCACTACGCGCCCATGAGCCATCAAATGCAAGGCCTGCGCCTTTAGTACCAATGCCTGCATTGAGTTCAGTATAATGCTTACCCACATTCGCATTAACAGAAACAGCTTGTGCAGCCCCGACGAACATCATTGATGATGCTGCCGCTGCAACGAGAAATAATCCTTTACGCATATCATTGCCCCATTAATAGAAGTTATTTAGTCATACTACAATATATAAATCCAATTCTCAGTAGTTATTACTGTTTTTTACTTTTCAGTCATTAAAACAACACCATTCACAACGACGCTGAGTATTCCTATTGATTTTTAATCAGTTATCACAGTAATTGGTACTATGTATTAGTTATACTTTAACTAATCAACTATAATCCAATGATAATAAGGCATTATGCATGGAAAGCATTGTATTTCGAACGGAATAAATGCATTTTTTAGTTTTATTGTCTATAACTTACTGGAGTATTGTGATGAAAAAGAAAGGTCTCACGACTGCATCTGGCGCACCTGTTGTTGATAATAATAATGTGATGACGGCAGGCCCTCGCGGCCCTATGCTATTACAGGATGTTTGGTTTTTAGAAAAATTAGCCCATTTTGACCGTGAAGTTATTCCTGAGCGCCGTATGCATGCTAAAGGTTCAGGTGCATTCGGTACTTTTACTGTTACACATGATATTACCCGTTATACCCGTGCAAATATCTTTTCTGCTGTCGGTAAACAAACGGATATGTTCGCACGCTTTTCAACGGTTGCCGGTGAACGTGGTGCGGCAGACGCTGAGCGTGACATCCGTGGTTTCGCATTAAAATTTTACACAGAAGAAGGTAACTGGGATCTGGTTGGTAATAACACCCCTGTGTTCTATCTGCGTGACCCGCTGAAATTTCCGGATTTGAACCACGTGGTTAAACGCTGCCCATACAGTAATATGCGTTCAATGGCTTATAAATGGGATTTCTTCTCTCATTTACCAGAATCACTTCATCAATTGACCATTGACGTGAGTGACCGAGGTATACCTCGTAGCTACCGTCATATGCACGGTTTTGGTAGCCATACTTATAGCTTTATCAATGATAAAAATGAACGTTTCTGGGTTAAATTCCACTTCCGTAGTCAGCAAGGCATTGAGAACTTGATGGATGATGAAGCAGAAGCGATCATCGGTAAAGATCGTGAAAGTTCTCAGCGTGACCTGTTTGATGCCATTAATAAAGGTGACTACCCACGCTGGAAGCTACAAATTCAAGTGATGCCAGAAGCCGAAGCGTCAAAAGTGCCTTATAATCCCTTTGATCTGACTAAAGTATGGCCTCACAAAGACTATCCATTAATTGATGTCGGTTACTTTGAATTAAATCGTAACCCTGCTAACTATTTCTCCGATGTTGAGCAAGCTGCCTTTAACCCAGCAAATATTGTTCCAGGTATCGGTTTCTCTCCGGATAAAATGTTGCAAGGTCGTTTGTTCTCGTATGGCGACACTCAGCGTTATCGTTTAGGTGTTAACCACTACCAGATCCCTGTTAACGCACCACGTTGCCCATTCCATAACTATCATCGTGATGGTGCAATGCGTGTTGATGGTAACAGTGGTAATGGTGTGACCTATGAACCAAACAGTGCAGGTATGTTCCAAGAGCAGCCTAATTTCAGTGAACCACCATTGACGCTTGAAGGTGCAGCTGATCATTGGAACCATCGCGAAGATGAAGACTATTTCAGCCAGCCGCGTGCATTATATGAACTGCTTGATGATGCAGAGCATCAACGCATGTTCAAACGTCTTGCAGGAGAGTTGATTGAGGCTTCTGAAGAGACACAAAAACGCCAAATTGACCTGTTCAAAAAAGTTCACCCTGAATATGGTGCGGGCGTAGAAAAAGCGTTAAATGCCCTTAAATAATCACGCTTAGTTAAACGTCAGGCTCTTATCTTGAGCCTGATGTTTATTATGAGCCATGCCGGAAATTAGTGATTAGTTTGCACTATTGACGAAACAAGCCCATCTAACTCTGACGATGCTTTATCACCCCTGTTTTCATCAAAAATAGATAAACTACAGTCCTGAATTCTCTTTTGACTGAATAAGGTCGGGTTGCTGTAACACCCAATTTTTCACTTGCTGGCGCGATACCTTAATACCGCTTCCTTTTAAGCTATTCTCTAATAGAAAAAAATGAGCAGGATATTGAAAAGGCGCTAGTTTGCCTTTTAGCCAACCTTGAATGGTGTCTAATTCACATTTATCGCTGAACTCAATCACGGCAACAGGCCTTTGACCAAACTCCACATCATCAATTGGAATAATAAAGCTTTGACTCACCGCTGGATGGTTATTAATCACCGCTTCAATATCTTCCGGTTGAACACACTCTCCACCACTAATAAATAAGTTATCCAGCCGCCCGATCACATGATACTCATCGTCGATATATGCGCCTCTATCATTGGTTTTGAACCAACCTTCGATAGTTTTTAATGGCATCATTTTTCCATCAAACCAATATCCCATCGCTTGGCTCTGTGAACGAACCTGAATTTCTCCCTCGACTAAGCGCAACTGTTTCCCTTTAAGTGGAAGGCCAACCCCTTTCTTACCATCTGCACGTTTTGCACAGACGGTCGAAGCCATTTCTGTCATACCATAACCACTCCAGCAATCAATGCCTCTATGTGAGGCAAGATCAGTCAATGCAGTCGGGATCGTCGCGCCACCAAGTAAAACCTGTTTTAAAGATAGTGATAATGTTTCCGTTTGATTGAATAACCGCCACAATTGTGTCGGAACCAAAGACGCATGGGTAACCGTTTGTAATGCTTCGATAAGCGGTGTTGAGCGTATTGCTAGTTGCGCTCCGCGCAGCAACCAACGCCATAAAATACCTTGCCCTGAAACATGAAATAACGGTAAAGAAAGCAGCCAGCAATCATGCTGTTGGTAATCCATCGCCTGTAACACACCATTTGCACTATCGAGGTGAGCAAGCACATTATGCACTGCCGCCTTTGGTAACCCCGTAGAGCCAGATGTTAAGATCAAAGTGGCGGGTTGGGTCTTCGCATGAGAAAAGTGAGGCAGATGGTGTTCCCACTCATGCGCCGTTACCGCTCGCTCTGACACGGCTAAAATTGGGTAAGTAAACTTAGCCAGTAAACCATCATCAAAATCGATAGCAAAATCAATATTCAGATGTGGTAACAGTTCTGCCAGTAAAGACTCAGGTAAACGAGGGTTAAGAGGCAAAACTTTCGCCCCACAATACAATGTTGCAAGTTGGCTCAATAACAGTTCTACACTATTTTTACCGCGCAACACTACGGTTTGTCCGTCACGTAAACCCTGTTGAGTAAAGTGATAAGCGAGCCTCATCACTCGTTGATTCAGTTGTTCCCATGTCAATGGCTCAATATCGGTAATTAATGCCACTGCTTCAGGTCGATGACTGGCCCAATGTTGCCAAGGCCAGTCTTGGAAAAATACTAACTCTGCCATTCGATAGTCAATTCATCTAATTGCTTCACTGGAAGTGAACTATTTGGCCACGTGCGTATCAGTTGAGACTGGATCAAATCTAATGTGTCCAACCCTGGTAGCGTATTAGGCGTTAATGCATTAGCAATGCGCGCTAACTGAGTCAAACCAAAACTACTTTCAATCGATGAGCTGATCACCGCTTGCAGACCGTGATGATGAGCCTCTGTGACTAATTGGCGGCAATAAGCAAGGCTACCGGTTAACATCGGCTTGATCACAATCGCCGCAACTCCCGGTTGAGGCTCCACCCTAAAATCAGCCTCACGCACACTTTCATCCCATGCAATGGCAATGCCAGTATCTGCGGCATATTGCAGTGATTCTTCCCGTGTTTTACAAGGCTCTTCAAGGAAGTCAATACGATCGCGATAAGCAGGGTTAACATATTTCGCAAAGCCATCTGCTTTTGCACGCGTCCAGCTACGATTAGCATCAAGACGTAATTTTAGGTCAGGCACCGCTTCCAGTAATAGGTTCGCCACCATGCCATCACGTACCGCCTCATACAAGCCGACTTTGACCTTAGCGATTTTTTCGCCTTCCATTGCACTTAGACGCAAAATCAGGTCATCAGGATCACCACTACACAATGGTGCTTTGCGGTAGTCGGCTTGCTCAGGAAGTTCCCCCGATAATTCGGCCAATGCACAACTACAACCAAAAGCTACCGACGGTAACAGGCTTTCCGCTAGTGGCTTACCACTTACCCACTCGGCAAGCCGATGTTTGGCTTCTTCTGTTGCCTCCGCCAGCGTTTCTTGGCTAAATTCGGGGAGCGGTGATATTTCCCCCCACCCTTCATTATCCCCTTCTTGTAAGCGAACCAACAACCCATCGCGAGTTTTCAGGCGTTGGTAGCGCAGGATAACGCCTGCCTCCATCGGCAGGCTAAACGCGTAAAGTGTTGCCTTACGCATTATGGATTACGCTTATATTTAGAGAAATCTGGCGCACGTTTTTCATTAAACGCATTGCGTCCTTCTTGACCTTCTTCTGTCATATAGAACAGCATAGTTGCATTGCCAGCCAACTCTTGTAGGCCTGCCTGACCGTCACAATCTGCATTGAGTGCCGCTTTCAAACAACGTAGTGCCATTGGGCTATTTTCAAGCATTTCACGACACCAGCGTACGGTCTCTTTTTCAAGAGAGGCATATGGTACAACCGTATTCACTAAGCCCATTTCCAATGCTTCTTGAGCGTTATACTGGCGGCACAGGAACCAAATTTCACGCGCTTTTTTCTGACCAACAATGCGTGCCATATAGGATGCACCCCAGCCACCATCAAAAGAGCCTACTTTAGGACCTGTTTGACCAAAAATCGCGTTATCCGCGGCAATCGTTAGGTCACACATCATATGTAATACGTGCCCACCCCCAATAGCAAAGCCAGCCACCATCGCCACAACAGGTTTTGGACAAGTACGAATTTGGCGTTGGAAATCTAGGACGTTGAGATGGTGAGTACCACTTTCATCACGATACCCGCCGTAATCCCCACGAATTTTTTGGTCTCCCCCTGCACAGAATGCTTTTTCGCCTTCACCCGTCAAGATAATAGTACCGATTTTATCGTCATAACGCGCATCAGCTAACGCTTGGATCATCTCTTTTACGGTCTGTGGTCGAAATGCGTTACGCACCTGTGGACGGTTAATCGTAATCTTTGCAATCCCTTCTGACGACTTGTGATAGAGAATGTCGTCAAACCCTTCTGAGCAATCTTGCCATTCGATTGGGGCATAGAGTTTTTCTTCGCTAGGATAAATCATTATCAAGTTCCTTTAACCACAGTGTGATAAAAAATGATGAAGTGCAGTGGCATAGCCATACGGATTTTCCCGATGAGCATTATGCCCTGCATTATTAATTAGCGTAATCGGCAAAGCATATTGTTGCGAAACGCTTCGAAATTTTTGATCTTGTTCACCACAAAAGTAGCGAAATGGCATCGTAAGCTGATACAGTTTGTCCACCAAAAAAGGCTGTTTAGACAAAGAGGTACTTTCTAACATATCAGCGACAGCTAAGGGGTTATTGTGCTGTCTTAACAAGATTAATTGTTGGCGTTGGCTCGCAGTTAAATGTGCAAATACAGGTTGTTGATACCAATCATTTAACACTTGGCAAATCGGCTCGTGGCGAAAACGTTGCGCCCAATGGTGGTCGTTGGTGTAACGAGACTCCCGCTCCGATGAGCTATTTAGCCCAACATTTCCTCCTTCAATTACCAACCCGCTTAAACCTGCTGGTTGGCGATAACAAGCCGTATGCATAGCAAGGCGTGCACCCAACGAATATCCAATAAGGTAATAATGTTGAATACCATGATGTTGTAAAAGTTGAACCAACTGCTCATCAAAATCAGCAAAACTTTGGCAGCTTATAGACTGAGATAATCCATGACCGGGCAAATCAACACGCAATGACGGGAAGTTAGGGCACAGTTCCACCATCGGCAGCCATTCATCGGCGCTACCGAGCAGCCCGTGTAACCACACTAACCAAGGCCCCGAATGATGTTCATTGTGTCGATAAGCCGCTAACATCAGAAACTGCCTACCTCATCAAGTAACTGTTTTAAAGTTCGCGCACCTTCGTCACTCTCGGTGTTTAATTCAATCAACAATGTCCCTTGTTGGTTATACCAAAATTGTTCAACAGTGTTTTTTAGAGAGAGCCAATCTTTAGGTGCTGCGTACTGCAAGCCAAACATCAGTGCCGCATGCTGAAAGTGAATATTTTGTGGCATACAATAATACTGCTGCCTTGCCGCTTCAGGCGTAGGTAGCATAGAAAATATCTGCCCACCGTTATTATTCACCACAATTAAAATTGTTGGCGCTGAAGGCGCTCGCAATAAAGCGAGGCTATTGAGGTCATACAGTGCCGAAAGGTCACCAACAATCCCCAAGGTCGGCTTGGTGGTTGCCCGCTGGACACCAGACATTGTTGAAATTAGACCATCGATACCACTGGCCCCCCGATTACTATAAACCGGATAACCCACGGGTAATTGCGCCAAAGCATCAATTAGCCGAACAATTAAGCTATTACCCACAAATAACTGCCCTTTTGGCGGCAGTAGCGCTGGTAATTGATGCGCAATCGCGGCTTCAGAAAAGTGATTGCGTAACTTTGTACTCACATGCCGTTGTGTCTGCTCAGCCAACGAGTAAAGATCTTCACACCAAGCCCCTCTTGGTTGAGCGGGATGAGCATCAAGCCACCCTTTAATTGAGCATGTTAATTTACGTCCGTAGTGATGAGCGGGGTCAAGGCGTTCTGGGATCGTATCAATGATCCAGTATTCTTGTGGATGGCACTGCGCTTGCCATTGAAGTAGGCGTTTTCCTGTTAAGCTCGAGCCGAATTGTACCACCAGTTCAGCTTCATTAAGTCGCGCTTTGGCCTGTGGATGAGCTAACCATAAATCTGCACAAGGATAAGGTTGCCCTGTTTGTGACAACACATCGCTAATTAACGGCCAGCCAAGTTCCTTCGCCCAGTTTGCAACACGCTCACCATCTTGACTATTCATACGACCCGCAATAACAACCCCTTTTTTCTGACGCCAAAAATACCAGTCAGAAATATGGGCAACGGTGTTGGTTAAAGGCTCGCTTAACCAAGGTAAATTAGAATGCCACCAATCGCCAAGTTGTTGCTGCCATTCATAATCTCCTTCCGTTTCACCATACAGCGGCTCAGCAAATGGGCAGTTAATATGGAAAGCGCCGTGGTGTAGTTGATTCATCCCATTATCAATGGCACTGACTAACCATTTCGCCGAAATATCACGAGTTGGTCGGGGTAACATCAAACTTTGTGATGGGTGTGACGCAAAGATATATGTTTGGCGAATAGCCTGATTCGCGCCACAATCGATAAGCTCCGGCGGTCTATCTGCCGTCAAAAAAATGACTTTTTCGCCAGTCAGTCCGGCTTCAATTAGGGCAGGATAGAGGTTAGCCACTGCGGTTCCTGAAGTGACGATCACGCCGACAGGCTCAAGGCTTGCTTTTGCTAAACCTAAAGCTAGATGCCCCAAGCCTCTTTCATCAAAATGAGTATGGCAGTGAAGCTTATTGTTATTCGCTGCTGCTAACGTCAAAGGTGTAGAGCGAGAACCAGGCGCAATACAAATATGTTTCATACCGTGGCGGGTGAGTGCTTCGATAATAATCTCAGCCCAACGCATATTAAAAACAGAATTCGACATAATGAGCTCAATAAGTTGTTTATTATCAGTAAGTGTAATGCGCTTGATATAAATTTCTTGATCTTAGAACAATTTTTAGTGAACTAATTGAAACCAAAAGAAAAATAACCATATTATATTTATGGTTTTTCAGGGGGTTCAAGTAGAGATTTAAGCCCCGCAGCTTTATTTTCAATTTCAATCCATTCTTGCTCCGGATCAGAATCACTGACAATCCCAGCCCCCGAGAACAATGACAACCGTTGATGTTCAATTTGAGCACAGCGTAAGGACACGGCGAACTCACTTTTATTTAAGCTAACGAAACCTCCCGTTCCAGCGTACCATCGGCGCGAGAAAGGCTCATGTTCCGTTAAAAACTGACGAGCAACCGTTCTCGGCAACCCACATACCGCAGCAGTAGGTTGTAAACGCTGTAAACATTCACTGTCTGAAGGTGACACTAAAGTTGCGGCAATCGAACGATAGAGGTGTTGGATCTTGCGTAGGCGAATCACTTTCGCGGGGGAAACATCAATACCCGTTACAATACCTTGTAACTGCTGGCAAATATCGTCCACGACCACTAAGTTTTCGTGTTGGTTCTTACTGTCTTCCATCAACCATTTTGCTTTTTCAGCAGCAATCGCGTCATCAGGATGATTCGCGACTGTACCTGCAAGTGCCTCCGAATTGAGTTGTGTACCTTGTCGTAGATACAAACGCTCCGGTGTTGAGGACAGAAAACCTGTTTCTTGGCTTAATGCCATCATAAAATGGTAGCATTGAAAATTAACTCGTTGGCTTGCCGCTAAAAATTCCGCCACAGAAACGGGTTGTGACAACGTCAATTTCGTTTCACGCGCCATTACAACTTTTTCCATCTCCCCTGCTCTCATTTTCGTGATAGCTTTATTTAATAGGTGGCACCACTGCGCCTTTTCAGGGAAATGTTCATGACCGATAATTTGTGTATTTAAAGGTGGCAATGTTGCCGCTGGCTTGAGCTGCTTTAAAAATGCGATTGCGGCTAAACGGTCATCTTCACCTTTGATATTAAGATAGACTGATATTGATGAACGAACGCGAAAAATTTCTAAACGCGGTAAAAAGTAAAACGTTGCCTGTTGTTTATCGGCCAATGAAATTCCTTCACCAACCGCGTTCCAGCCATTTAAGCCCCATAAACGCATATCGGGATACTGGGCATGTAAAGACAAAAATTGTTCGGCCTCAGTGATTGCGTTAAATTCATATACGGTTCCCAGAGCGCTACACTCATCCGTTCCCGTGCGCTGATACCAATAGAACTGCGGATAACAGGATTGAGCCGATAGCCAAGCTAACCCAGGAAATGTAGAGTGACCATCCAATTGCCAATGTAGACGTATGAATTCTTGATTGCCCAATGCCAATGTTGACAGTTGATGAAGAATTTCAGTTATTAAATTATCTATTTTTTTATATACCACTTTAGATCCCTACTGCCACACTCAACAAAGACTATCGATAATTATATAGTGCAATATAATTTATTAATACATTGATTATTTCTGACAATAGGTGTTACGCCTCGTAAAATCAAATATGTATTAGTAATTTTTTATTACATCACCAATAAATCACTACGCATCTTATTGTATAGATTAAAAAATTTAACTTTAATTATTTACTTGACTTATATCAATCTTTATCTTCAAGATCACACAAAAACACCATTTTGTTTTTTTACTTGATGGTTATTTGTTAATCATATTTGTACAAAGTAAAATAATCATCATCGGGTAACAATACGGTAAGTATTCAAATACGTCACATCACACTAAAAAAACATTAATTATAATTACGATATTAAAAAATAAAAAAATGATATGACAAAAACAATGCTCGCAGAGTTAATATTTATTATTCACTCTCTTAACGCGTCAAAGAGTGACATAATATTTTTATCTTAGAACATTTAATATAACTTCCTGCACTTTTATGATTAGACATTTCAACATTTAATCATAATGAATTTATTATCGATTATATTAGGTCGTCAATTTATAATATATATTTTCATATTTTAGTATCTACTTTTAGGCGATCCTTAAAGTAATTTATTCTTAACTATACGGGGTAAATGCGAATCTAATGTTTTATCATGGGTGATAAATTTCTTAGAGGTAATACTATTTTTAGCTCTATCATTTTTATCGCATCACTCATATTTGTGATTTTCTGTTGTCTACCTTTTATTTCAACCACAATACTTAATTGGAAATGAACCATTATGAGTGAAATAACTTATGACAAAATAATTGAAAAAGAGAATATAGGAGCAGCAACTCTTGCATTATTAACCAACCAAGACCCTCACTCTGCTCGCCCCGCCGGCATTTTTACTCACCAAGATTTAGTGAATATTCATCGATATACCCATTTTGCCCTTTCATTACCAACATCAACATTAGAAATCCATTCATGGCTAAAAATTAATGAATCAACTGATTTACCCATAAAAATTAGCGCATTGACTGAGGTTATTCAATTAATTCACACCCATGCCAGCGGTTGGGATGGTGTCGAACAAGAAGTTAAACAACAATCTATTAATTTATCACTGATTAGTCGAAATATTGTTCAGACTGGAAATCAAATCATTGAATACATTAATGATATGCCTATTATACAGCAAATAGCCAATAGCATTGACGACTTGTCAGCCGAGGCGCTAGATGGGCTTACTTACCAAAATGATGACCAGCAAATTGCCACAGAATTATTAAGCATACTGAATCTCATCCAAGATGATATTAAAATGCAAGCCAATAAAACTTCTAGGATTAAAAATACTATTTCTGACTTTCGATCACATATTATTGGAGGTGCTTTATCTAATAATCAACATGTTGATTCTTTATTATTTAAAGTTAAGTCAATTTATTTGCAATTAGATTCTATTGATGATATTAATTCTGAATCACATCTTTTTGAGAAAGTCACTTTACTCAAAAAAGAGGTATTAACACTCGAAAAAGAATATGACCATTTTGTTAAGTTAAGCTTTACAGGCCTTGCTGGTGGTTTAATTGGATTACTGATTACAGGAGGGATATTCGGCAGCAAAGCTGAAAAAGTCCGCCATCGAAAAAACGCATTACTTAAAGAAATTGTTGAAATCAATAACAAACTCAATAAAGATCGCTTTATTAAAAAAGTTATTTTTGATATTCAAGTACATTTACAGAAGATTGAAGGCTATTTTAAAGATGCAAGATTAGCAGTTGACCATTTAGACTATATGTGGCTTGTTATTTTGACCGAAATTAAGCAGTCAATAGAAACTTTTGCGCGTATTGATAATGCTGCCAACCTTTTAAAGTTTATTGCTCGTTTCAAAAAAATTATCACCGCATGGGCGTCTGTGCAAACTTACTCAGAACAACTCATTGAACTATTTGATATTAAAATGACACATTACTCTCATGCTTAATAAAGGTAATACTATGCACCAAACCGTAAATTTCCCAGTTTTACCTGCTATTGAGTTTTATCAGGTAAGAATGCTCATTAATAAAATTAATAATTTTAATCATAACATTCTAAGTTACGATCCGAGCATTTTTAATCGAATAAAACGGATTGCTACTCAGGCAGAAAGTCTCAATGAGCAAATCAGAAACTCATTGCCAATAATGAAATTAAAAACTCGTTATATCATTGATAGTACGATTAGTGAGCGATTTTCAAGTCAGGATGTTGATGACTTAAAGGGAGGTCAACAGGATTTAGAGTTAACAGAATTTATCGATGACTTTACTGAGCTTAAAAATGAGCTAGAGAAGCTAACGGCACCTTTACGTACCACAAGCGATTATCTATTGGCATTACAATTAGAAGAAGCAAACCACCTTAAAAGTGAGAGCTATCGTAACCTACAAAATCGCCTTTTATTACTGGCTAACAATAATCAAAAGACATTGGATGAGTTTAACCAAGAGTTAATTGCTATTGTTAAAGCTGAAGAAGTTATCTTAAATTACAAGCTAGCGGATTTATTTGATCATGTTTTTCCTGATATATCGCTCATTGAATCATTAAATATCCCTCCTTCTAAAAAAGATCTGCTAAAAATTGCGATTGCCTGTGCCAAGCGCTTACTCACTATCCTTGACAATGGCTTAGATTTTATAAAATTGGTCAATGTTCGACTCTATTTGGTCGATCAAATCGCTGTTTTAAATGAGAAAGACCAGCAGTTTAAAAAGCGCATCGATAAGCTGACACACCTACTTATGCTCACTAAAGATATTTCAAAAATAGATGAGCAACGACAAGATGTGGCTGCCCATTTTCAGCAGTTACAATCTTATTTAACGCAATGGATTGACTATATGCAGACATGTTTAGACGAGCAGACGTTTAATATCCATAATGCCATCAAATCTTGTGAAGCCTTTATGGACTTTATTAATGAAGCCGAATATCAATATCAGCGCCAATTAGCTGATTAAAAAAAACGGCTACTGAAAAGTAGCCGTTTATTTTACTGTGATGGCGGTGAAGATTAAAGCGGGCTCACAGCCAATACCATATAGGAGAGATTGATAAGCGGTTGCGGCCATACCCCTAGCAGGATCACGATAATTGCACAGATAGCAGCAACAACTGTCCCGAAAGTGGCTTTTTCTGGCCCAGTATAACGATCTGCATGTTCTGCATCACGGCTATACAAGCTTGCCATAAAGCGTAGATAGTAGAATAGACCAATCGCACTACCTAAGACCACGGCACCAGTTAACCACCATAGCTCTGCCTTCACTGCGGAAATAATCACATAGAATTTACCAATAAACCCTAATGTAATTGGTATACCAGCCAGAGAAAGCATCATCACGGTAAGCACTGTCGCAAGTATAGGCTTATGCCAGAACAGCCCGCGAAATGCACTCAAGTCATCTTGGTCATCGCCACGATATGGGCTAGAAATAATGCTGATCACACCAAAGGCGCCCAAACTTGCAAACAAATAGCCGACTAAATAGATAGCGACAGTGACTTGGGAATCTGTTGGGGCGGCGCGTAATGCAACTAAGGCAACCAGCAGGTATCCCATATGAGAAATGGACGAATAACCAAGTAGGCGTTTGGCACTTTTCTGAGTGATAGCCATCAGGTTACCAAACAGAATCGAAGCAATAGCGATGACGCTAACAACAATCGCCAATGTATTACTTTGAGCAGCAGGCGCTTCCATAAAGATACGCATTAATACTGCAAAGATACCAATTTTACTTCCCGTTGCTAAGAACGCGGATACCGGAGCTGGAGCACCTTGGTAAACGTCTGGAGTCCATAATTGGAATGGGAACAGTGATAATTTAAAACCGAAGCCTACAATCAACATCCCCAAGCCAATCAACACCAATGGCGCATGGATTTGGCTATCAGAAAGACTCTGACCCACAGCCGCAAAGCTTAAGCTGCCTGATTCTGCATACAGTAAGGCGATACCAAAGAGCAAGAAAGAAGAGGCAGCGGCAGATAACAGCATGTATTTGATACCTGCTTCCAGCGAACGTTTACGTTCAAAGGTGTAAGCCACAAGACCGAACAAGGGTAAAGAGATCAATTCAATACCAATGAACATGGATGCCATGTGGTTAGCCATTGAAAGTAAGACGCCCCCTGTTACCGCAATCGCCAGTAACAGATGGAATTCTTCTTTATTATCATTAAAGCCTTCCAACCAATGGAAAGCAAAAATGCTGGTTGCCATACCCGCAATCAGGACCAATGCGCTGTAGAACATCGCATAGCCGTCAACACGAATAAGCGGAGTGACTTCTATTGGCAGACCCTCTGCAATAAAGAACAGAGATAGCAGCGCAACGGCGAAGCCGAATACTGTCAGTGTGGCACTTGTTAGGTGATCGCGTCGCCACGCAATGGACAGCATCACAACCACCGCCGTCAATCCGACGATCAATAGCGGGAGTATTGCGATCAATTGTTGAAGTGTTATTGTCATGGCGAATTACGGCCTTAATGTTGTAAGTGAAGCAGTGTACAAGTTATGTAATGTTTCCATCGCACCCTCTGAAGTATCCAGAATTGGTTGTGGATAGAAGCCAATAATAACCAGTAAAACAGCCAGAGCCAGCAGCACACCAAATTCACGTGCTGTTAACCCTTTCATTTCGCTCTCGGATTTTGGTGTACCGTAGTAGGTTTGTTGCATCATCCACAATGAGTAGACAGATGCGAACACCACACCAAAGACCATGATGCAAGTCACCAGCGTAAATTGGCTGAATGTACCAAACAGGATCATGAATTCACCGATAAAGTTACCTGTGCCCGGCATACCTAAAGTTGCAGCGGCAAAGAACAGTGATAAACCCGGTAACCATTTAATACGTTTCCATAATCCACCCATCATGCGCATATCACGGGTTTGTGTACGCTCATACAACTGCCCGCTGATGATAATTAATGCTGCACCTGACAAGCCATTTGTGATCATTTGGATCACTGCACCTTGGTATGCAAGAACAGAGCTAGCGTAAATTGCCACCGTCACAAATCCCATGTGAGACAAGCTACTGTATGCAGCAAGACGCTTAATGTCTGTTTGTTTAAATGCAAGCCATGCACCGTAGAAAATGCTGATCACACCAAGTGTCATCGCAATAGGTGTAAACTCGATCGATGCTTCAGGGAACAGAGGTAGTGTAAAACGCAACAGGCCGTAAGCCGCTGTTTTCAACATGATACCTGAGATATCCACAGAGCCTGCTGTTGGCGATTGCTCTTGGGTATCCGCCATCCAACCGTGGAATGGCACTAATGGCATCTTAACCGCAAAGGCAATAAAGAAGCCTAACATTAGCATAAAGCCAACGGTGCTAGACATCTGAGTACCAAGCAACTCATTGTAGTTAAATGTCCACACAGAGGTGTCGCCGAAGTGGACTAATGCTAATCCAACAATCGACACCAACATAATCAAGCCACTCGCTTGTGTGTAGATAAAGAACTTAGTGGCAGCGTTAATATGCTGTCTGTTTTCTGCTCCTTTGTGCCCCCAGTTAGCAATCAGGAAGTACATTGGGATTAACATCATTTCCCAGAAGAAGAAGAACAAGAACAGGTCAACCGCCGTAAAAATCCCCATCACACCTGCAATAATCCACAGCAGGTTAAAGTGATAAGCACCTTGGTTGGCTTGGTTTTCACTCCACGAACTGAGGACTGAGAAAGCCCCCATGATCGCGGTTAGTACCACCATTAACAGTGATAAGCCATCAATCGCCAGATGGAAATTAATACCCAGCATTGGGATCCACGGCATTGAGTATTCCACTTGCCATTGTGGAACACCTTGTGGATTTACCAGAGAGTAATCTCCCTGTAGCCATAACAAGATTGATAATATTAATGTTATTCCCATTGAAGCCAGCGCAACCCAACGTGGTGCGCGGTGGCTAAACCGGTCAGCCTGCCAGCTTAGCAGGCCACCGATGAAGGGAATGAGTATTAGCCAGGGTAATAGCATGGCGCAATGTGTCCCTTAATTAAACCAAAAGCAGCAGAGCAAGAATCAGCACTGCACCCAGCCCCAATGAGGCAACATACCAACGGACCTGACCGTTCTCACTAATTGCCAACCCTTTGTTTGCCCAACGAGACAAGCAGGCAGGTAGGTTCATCAATGAGTTCACAGGATCGCTTTCCAGTAGCCATGCAACACCCTTGAAAGGTTTTACAAAGACAACGTCATACAGCCAGTCGAATCCCCACGCATGATACCACCATGTTGAGAAGAACCGGCCTGGTGCACTTTTCGCGATAACTGTGGCGATAGAGCGTCTGTACAGATAAATGAATGCCACAATCAACAGTCCGATAACAGCAAGGCTACCTGAAAGCATCTCCAACTGTAGCTTACCAGCTTCATGCTCCAGTGGATTAACAGGGAATACGCCTTCTAACGGCTGGTGAATCTGCGCACCAATAAATGTCGCTAAAATTGCCAAAATGCCCAATGGTATGGAGTGAGTAAATCCTTTGACCTTGTGCGCTTTAATTTTCGCTTCGCCATGGAAGGCGATGAAAATCATACGGAAAGTATACATTGCTGTCAGTAGTGCACCGATGAGGCCAGCCCATAAGAGAACCGTTTGGCCATCCACTTCTGCACCCCACAAAATAGCGTCTTTACTGTAGAAACCGGCCGTGAATAGAGGTAGTGCAGCCAGTGCACTTCCGCCGATTAACATCACCGTATAGACGTATGGAATTTGCTTACGCAATCCACCCATTTTGAAAATATTTTGTTCGTGATGACAAGCAATGATCACCGAACCTGCTGACAAGAACAACAGTGCTTTAAAGAAGGCGTGCGTCATCAGGTGGAAAATAGCTGCATCCCACGCCTGAACACCTAGAGCCAAGAACATATAACCAATTTGGCTCATGGTTGAGTAGGCCAATACACGTTTGATATCGGTTTGAACCAATGCTGCACAGCCTGCTAACAACAGGGTGACACCGCCCACAATGCCGACCAGATGTAAGATTTCTGGTGCCATCAAGAACAATGCATGGGTACGAGCAACAAGATAAACACCCGCGGTTACCATGGTTGCTGCGTGGATCAGAGCAGAGACCGGAGTTGGACCCGCCATCGCATCGGCTAGCCATGTCTGGAGTGGCAATTGAGCAGATTTACCTACCGCACCACCTAAGATCATTAAGGTTGCCCATGTGATTGCGCTGCCACCTTCTGCCATTTTTTGTGGTGCCATTACAGCCATTTCGCTGAAGTTCAAAGTACCGAGTTCATTCCACAGAATAAACATACCGATAGCTAAGAACACGTCACCAACACGCGTAATGAAGAAGGCTTTCATTGCCGCTTTGCCGTTATCTGGATTGGTGTAGTAGAAACCGATCAACAGGTAACTGCACAGCCCTACCCCTTCCCAACCGAGATACATCAGCATCATGTTATCGGCGAGTACTAAAACCACCATGCTCGCGATGAACAAGTTAGTGTAAGTAAAGAAGCGTGAATACCCTTCCTCACCACGCATATACCAAGAAGCATAAACGTGGATCAGGAAGCCAACGCCCGTTACAACACCTAACATCGTCAGTGAGAGGCCATCAAGGCGAATCGTAAACGGGATATTGAAATCTCCCACTGACATCCAAGTCCAAAGCAGATCGGTGTACGGAGGATATGCACCATTTGCAAGTACAGGTTGTTCTAAAAACTCAATACCCGCATACAATGCAACAACCGCTGCAAGGCCGACGACTCCAGCCCCAATAATAGCTGAAACATTTTCTGACCAACGACCGCGGGAAAATGCTAATAGCACTGACCCCAGAAGCGGAAACAGAATTGTTAAATAGAGTAAATTCATCCGCGCATCTCACTGACTTTATCAATATTCAGGTTCTGACGATGACGATGGAGTTGCAGTAACAACGCCAATCCAATACTCGCCTCCGCTGCAGCCAGTGCAATTGCCAGAATGTACATTATCTGGCCGTCTGGTTGCCCCCAAAAACTCCCAGCGACCACAAAAGCGAGCGCTGTTGAGTTAATCATGATTTCCAGTCCGATCAGCATGAAAAGCAAGTTGCGGCGGATAACAAGGCAGCTTAGCCCCATCACAAACAAAATAGCCGCTAAAATCAGACCATGTTGAAGAGGTATCATTATTGTTCCTCCGCTTTCGCTTTCGCATTGCTAACAAGATCAGCACTGTTTTCAGTACGGTCACGACCTACGTGGAACGCAACTACTAAGCCTGCTAGCAGTAACAATGATGCCAATTCAACCGCTAGGACATAAGGTCCAAACAAGCTAATTGCCACCTCTTTCGCACTAATCACCGTGCCAGTAATACCGTCTTGGTATGACAGGCTGGTAATGCCGTAAACCAGAAGTGCCAGCAATACTGCAGATAACAGTGCCGGCCCAATCCAGTTTTTCGGTGCCAGCCATTCACGCTCTTGCTCTTGAACAGAGCGCCCAAGGTTGAGCATCATCACCACGAAAACGAACAGTACCATGATGGCACCCGCGTATACGATGATCTCCAAAGCCCCCGCAAAGTATGCGCCGAGCGAGAAGAACACCATAGACAGTGCCAGCAGAGAAACAACCAGATACAACAACGCATGTACCGGGTTAGTATTGGTTATCACCCTCAAAGTCGCTAAAACAGCAACCAGACCGGCGATATAAAATGTAAATTCCATGAATATCGCTCCTTATGGCAACAGGTCTTTGACGTTAATTGGTTTGGCTTCGTTATCCGCTTCACCTTTGTCTTTACCTGCAATCGCCATACCCGATTTACGGTAAAAGTTATAATCAGGATATTTACCCGGACCTGAAATTAATAAGTGATCTTTTTCATAAACAAGATCTTGACGACGCCATTCACCCATTTCAAAGTCAGGTGTTAATTGGATTGCCGTTGTTGGGCAAGCCTCTTCACACAACCCACAGAAAATGCAGCGTGAGAAGTTAATGCGGAAAAATTCAGGATACCAACGCCCATCCTCATGCTCCGCTTTTTGCAGTGAGATACAGCCCACTGGGCAAGCAACCGCACATAAGTTACAGGCAACACAACGCTCTTCACCGTCTGGGTCACGGGTTAATACGATACGACCACGGTAACGGGGCGGCAGGTAAACTGGCTCTTCGGGATACATTTGCGTTTCACGTTTTTGGAACGCATGCAAACCGACCAACCAAATACTGCGTACTTGAGTGCCGAAACCGACCAATAAATCTTTCAATGTCATGGTTCAATCACCCCTTACTGAGCGTTGTATAAAATAACTGCTGCGGTACCCAGCAGGTTAAGCAGAGTCAGCGGCAGGCAGATTTTCCAACCGAAAGACATCACTTGGTCATAACGTGGGCGGGGTAAAGATGCACGGATCAGGATAAACATCATCATGAAGAAGGCAGTCTTAATCGCAAACCACAGGAATGACGGCAAGAAAGGTCCATGCCAGCCACCAAAGAACAGCGTTACAATCAAGGCAGAGACTGTAACAATACCGATATACTCACCAACGAAGAACAGGCCGAATTTCATACCTGAATATTCAACGTGGTAACCATCCGCAATCTCTTGTTCAGCTTCTGGTTGGTCAAACGGGTGACGGTGACATACCGCAACACCTGCAATCGCAAACGTCACAAAGCCAAAGAATTGAGGAATGATGTTCCACATACCTTTCTGAGCGTCCACAATATCAATCAAATTGAAAGAGCCTGCTTGAGCCACAACCCCCATCAATGAAAGACCTAAGAACACTTCGTAGCTCACCGTTTGTGCGGAGGCACGCATCGCACCTAGCAGTGAGTATTTGTTGTTACTTGACCAACCAGCAAACAGCACGGCATAAACCGCAAGACCTGCCATCATCAGGAAAAATAAGATCCCGATATTCAGGTCAGCGACATACCATGTTGGGCTGACAGGTACGATAGCAAAAGCGAGGAACAGCGAACAAAACGCAATCACAGGTGCTAACGTAAAGATTTTTTTGTCTGCAAACTGTGGGATCCAGTCTTCTTTGAACAACATTTTGAACATGTCGGCCATTAACTGCCCCATGCCGAATGGTCCAACGCGGTTAGGGCCATAACGATTTTGGAATAAACCGAGAATACGGCGTTCACCCAAACTCATGTATGCCCCACAGATCACAACAACCAATAGGATGACAATCGATTTAAGGACGGAAACTAAAATTTCCATCACTTCTGGGGATATCCAATCCATCATGCCCCCCTCCGCAGATTATTGACTGATACACCCGCCATGGCTGGTGCAATACCTGGCATACCCAATGGCAGACCGATTTGACCACTCGACAGATTTTTACTCACGCGCACCGTCAGATTAAAGGTTTGTCCTTCATAACTGAACTCCGCTTGAGTACCTGCTGCAAGGCCAATCGCCGCGGCATCTTTTTCATTCAACATGATATAAGGTTCCGGCATGCGCTGCTGGATCACCTCAGAGCGTTGTGACATCTCATCACTGCCGAACAAGTGATAGTAAGGCGCAACCACCCACTGAGCTTCAGTCGCCTGATAAGCCGCTGGGATCTCCGTGAAATAACCCAGTTTACCTTCTGTTGAATTAAACAAACGAACGCCCGGATCACCAAAACGCAGATGGCCACCCACTTCACTTTGGAATTTGTTCCAAGCTTGTGGTGAGTTCCAACCTGGTGCCCATGCAAATGGAATTTGCTGACGTGGTGCCGTTGGGCTGTTGTTCCCTTCCATAGAGAACGCAAACGCCGTGTCTTTATCTTGCGGTTGGCGCTGTTCATGAACCGATTGATTCGCTAGCATCGCCGTACGCCCACTATAACGGTGTGGCTCACGAGCAAGTTTCTGACCACGAATACGGAAAGATGCTTTTGGTGCCGCATCGACAATACCTTCAAACTGAGGTAACGCAGCCACACAATCCGCAATAACATGATCAAGCTGAGACCAATCTGCATCACGTGCTTGCGCTTCTGTTTGCAGTGAATGCAACCAGCGCCAGCTTTCGTTCATGACGATAGATTTATCGTAGAAAGATGGGTCAAAGACTTGGAAGAAGCGTTGAGCGCGACCTTCTTGGTTGATCAAGGTTCCATCTGCTTCCGCAAAACTTGCCGCAGGTAATACCAAGGTGGCTTTATCCATAATGGCAGTATGTTGATGATCCGCCACAATGAGGTGCTTCAGTTTCGCCAATGCACTATCGACAGCGTTAACACTGCTATGACGGTAAAGGTCATTTTCCATCACAATAGCGACATCGACTTCATTTGCATTAATGCGCTCAAATGCACTATCCAACGGCTGTGCTTTCATCATTGCGAGACCAAAACTATTCGCGTGGGAAGCAAGGTAAGATAGCCCCACTTGAGCACCTTTTGCTTTGAGTGCAAACGCAACGTTAGCAGCCGCTTGGATCATCGCATCGCTTGCTGAGTGGCTACCACTGATAATCAATGGTTTTTTCGCACTGGCCAGCGCTTGAGCAATGGTTTCAACTTTAGCTCGTAAATCAGCAGGTAAATCTGTTACAGCCGGTGCATCACCATTAATCATGTTCGCAATAGCGAAACCAAAACGCGCTTGGTCTGCAACAGGAGCACGGTAGTTAAATGCCGCGATATCATCTAAACGCGTATCGTCAACGTTAGTGATAAACAGAGGGTATTTCGCGTGTTGGCCGATATTCATGATCGCCGCTATTTGCCAGTCTGCCACTTTTTGGGCCGCTGCCATTTCACGAGCTTTACCTTTAACGGCTTGGCGAACCGAGAGTGCCATACGAGCACCCGTCTGAGTTAAATCTTCACCCAGAACCAGTACTGCATCGTAATCTTCCACTTCGCGTAAGCTTGGTGTATAGATCCCCCCGTTTTGCAGAATGTTGTGCATCAATTCAAGGCGACGCTGTTCATCTGCCGAAACACCTGAGTAGAAGTTTTCCGCGCCAACTAATGCACGGAGTGCATAGTTACTTTCGACACTGGCACGTGGAGAGCCGATACCAATCACTTTTTTCGCTTGATTGATGATCTGTGCACCACTTTGCATCGCTTCAATGGCTGAAATCACTTGTTTCACGCCATCTTTATTTAGCAGTGGCTGGCGAGGTCTATCTTTACGGTTAACATAACCATAGCCAAAGCGCCCACGGTCACACAGGAAATAGTGGTTTACTGAGCCGTTGTAGCGGTTTTCAATACGGCGTAATTCACCATAACGTTCACCTGGGCTAGTGTTACAACCGATGCTGCACTGTTGGCAGATCCCCGGTGCAAACTGCATATCCCATTTACGGTTATAGCGTTCTGAATGTGTTTTATCGGTAAATACCCCCGTTGGACACACTTCAACTAAGTTACCGGAGAATTCACTCTCCAGAGTGCCATCTTCAGTACGACCGAAGTAGACATAGTTGTGTGCGCCATACACGCCTAAATCCGTACCATCTGCGTAATCTTTGTAATAACGCACACAACGATAGCAGGCAATACAGCGGTTCATTTCATGGTTAATGAAAGGCCCCAGATCCTGATTGATGTGAGTACGCTTGGTAAAACGGTATTTACGCATATTATGACCGGTCATTACCGTCATATCTTGTAAATGACAGTTGCCCCCTTCCTCACAGACTGGACAGTCGTGTGGGTGGTTGGTCATTAGCCATTCCACAACACTTTCACGGAATTGTTTGGCCTCTTCATCATCGATAGAGATGTAAGTCCCTTCCGTTGCCGGTGTCATACAAGACATCACGAGACGACCACGAGTGTCATCCGCGTTTTGATATTGCTTAACCGCACACTGGCGGCAAGCGCCAACGCTTCCCAGCGCCGGATGCCAGCAAAAATAAGGAATATCTAGCCCCAGAGAAAGGCAGGCTTGTAACAGGTTTTCAGACCCGTTTACATCATATTCTTTGCCGTCTACATATATTGTAGCCATAGTCAGCATGCTTCCCAAAGGCCCGCTCAACAGCAGGCGTTAATCAAAAATACGTTCTTCGTGAAAATCGATTTTTGCGGTTGCTCATTCGCAAAAATATTACCAACGCTGTTTTAATAGGTTGGGCTGGATACCGGCTATCTGAGCAATATTGCGCAGATCTTTTTGCGAGATACCCGCTTCGAATTCTTCACGGAAATATTTGATGGCGCTCTGTAATGGCTCTACCGCACCCGGTGCGTGAGCGCAGAAAGTTTTACCCGGACCTAAGAAACGGCAAAGTTGCTCTAATGTTTCAATATCGCCCGGCTGCCCTTCCCCTTTTTCTAACGCCTGCAAAATTTTCACGCTCCATGGCAAACCATCACGGCAAGGCGTACACCAGCCACAGGATTCACGAGCAAATAAAGTTTCAAGGTTACGAACCAGAGACACCATGTTGATTTCGTTATCCACGGCCATCGCTAACGCAGTACCTAAACGGCTCCCTGCTTTACCGATAGATTCAAAATCCATTGGTAAATCAAGATGATCGCCAGTTAAAAAGTCAGTACCCGCGCCGCCGGGTTGCCATGCTTTTAATGTCAGTCCATCACGCATCCCACCTGCATAATCTTCCAACACTTCGCGTGCTGTTGTGCCAAATGGCAATTCCCATAAGCCTGGATTTTTCACTCTGCCTGAAAAACCCATCAGCTTGGTGCCCGCATCTTTACTCTTGCCAGCACTGAGGTTGATATACCATTGCTCACCATGCTCTAAGATGGCAGGAACGTTACAGATAGTTTCAACGTTGTTTACGCAAGTAGGTTTACCCCATGCACCTGACGTTGCAGGGAATGGTGGTTTTGAACGTGGGTTCGCGCGACGCCCTTCAAGGGAGTTAATTAATGCCGTTTCTTCACCACAGATATAACGACCAGCACCGGTATGCACGAACAGTTCAAAGTCAAAGCCTGAACCTAAAATATTTTTACCGAGTAACCCAGCCGCTTTCGCTTCTTCGATGGCGCGACGTAGGTGTTTGGCCGCCTCAACATATTCACCGCGTAGGAAGATATAACCACGATAAGCTTTTAGCGCATAAGCCCCGATGATCATGCCTTCAACTAAAAGGTGAGGCAGTTGCTCCATCAAAAGACGGTCTTTATAGGTGCCTGGCTCCATTTCATCCGCATTACATAAAAAGTAACGCAGTTTCATGTTTTCGTCTTTTGGCATCAGGCTCCATTTCAGACCAGTGGAGAAACCTGCACCGCCGCGGCCTTTTAGCCCAGCGTCTTTGACAAGGCTAACCACCTCGTCGGGTGCCATGCCTTTAAGTGCACGTTCAACACCTTTATATCCATTCTTACTACGATACTCATCCAGCCAAACAGGTTGTTTGTCATCACGCAAACGCCATGTCAACGGATGTGTTTCCGCAGTACGGATCACTTGTTTAAAGGAGTTTGTCATGGATACTGCTCCAGTAACTTTTTAATATCTTCAGGCTGTACGTAGCTGTGAGTGTCCTCATCAATCATCATAGTAGGACCCTTATCACAGTTACCCAAACAACAGGTTGGTAGCAGCGTAAAGCGGCCATCTGCCGTTGTTTGCCCTGGACGAATATTTAACTGATTGATAATTTCAGCTTCTAATCCTTGGTATCCCGTAATATGGCAAACCACACTATCGCAATAACGAATAATGTGGCGTCCTACAGGTTGACGGAAGATTTGGCTATAGAATGTCGCCACACCTTCGACATCACTCGCGGGGATACCTAGTACTTCGGCAATCGCGTAAATAGCACCGTCTTCAACCCAGCCACGGTTTTTTTGCACAATTTTTAGTGCTTCAATTGAGGCAGCACGCGGGTCTTCATAGTGGTGTTTTTCACCTTCGATTTCAGCACGCTCGGCTTCCGTTAAAACGAAACCGTGCTGTGTTTCTTGCGGTTCAAAAACATTTACGCCATCAAGACTGGTCTGCTTATTATGTTCATTATGCATGGTTAGCGATCCACATCCGACATTACAAAATCGATACTACCCAGATAGACAATCAAGTCGGAAACCAGACTACCTTTGATCACCGCTGGAATTTGCTGCAAATGCGCATAGCTCGGTGTACGAATACGAGTACGGTAGCTCATTGTGCTGCCATCACTCGTTAGGTAGTAACTGTTAATCCCTTTAGTTGCTTCGATCATCTGGAATGATTCATTCGCAGGCATAACTGGACCCCAAGACACTTGTAAGAAGTGGTTGATCAGGGTTTCAATATGCTGCAACGTCCGCTCTTTCGGTGGCGGCGTCGTCAATGGGTGATCGGCTTTGAAAGGCCCTTCTGGCATATTCTTCAAACATTGTTCAAGAATACGCATACTTTGGCGGATCTCTTCCACTTTGATCATCACACGGTCATAACAGTCACCGTTGTGAGCAATAGGAATATCAAACTCAAAGTTTTCGTAGCCTGAATACGGACGCCATTTACGCACGTCAAAATCAAGACCTGTCGCACGTAAACCAGCACCAGTAACCCCCCAAGCCAAGGCTTCTTCTTTTGTATAAGCAGCAACCCCGATTGAACGGCCTTTCAAAATGGTGTTTTTCAGTGCTGTCGTGACATAAGAGTCGAGGCGTTTTGGCAGCCAATCTAATAATTCACGTAGTAATTTATCCCAACCGCGTGGTAGGTCATGCGCAACACCACCGATACGGAACCAAGCTGGGTGCATACGGAAACCGGTAATGGCTTCAACGACGTTGTAAACTTTTTGGCGGTCTGTAAACGCAAAAAACACAGGGGTCATTGCGCCGGAGTCTTGAATATAGGTACTGATATAGAGTAAATGGCTGTTAATGCGGAACAGCTCAGATAGCATCACTCGGATCGTTTTCACGCGATCAGGAACTTCAATGCCCGCCAGCTTTTCAACGGCTAACACATAAGGCATTTCATTCACACAACCGCCAAGGTATTCAATACGGTCAGTATAAGGAATGTAGCTATGCCAAGACTGACGCTCACCCATTTTTTCAGCACCACGATGGTGGTAACCGATATCTGGTACGCAGTTTACGATTTCTTCACCATCTAGCTGCAACACAATACGGAAGGCACCGTGTGAAGAGGGATGGTTAGGTCCTAAGTTAAGGAACATGAAGTCTTCGTTTTCATTACCACGCGCCATGCCCCACTCTTCTGGTTTGAAAGTTAGTGCTTCCATTTCCAGATCTTGTTTTTGCTTAGTTAGCTCAAATGGGTCAAATTCTGTAGCGCGCGCTGGGTAGTCTTTACGTAATGGGTGACCTTCCCAGCTTGGTGACATTAGCAGGCGGCGTAAGTTTGGGTGACCTTGGAAGGTAATACCAAACATATCCCACACTTCTCGCTCGTACCAGTTAGCATTTGGGAACAGTGATACGATAGAAGGTACATTCAGGTCTTTCTCATTTAATGCGACCTTCAACATGATATCGCGGTTGCGATCAATCGAGATGAGGTGATAGAAAACACTAAAGTCTGCCTCTGGCAAACCTTGTCTATGTATTCTCTGACGCTCATCCACCCCATGCAAGTCAAATAACATGACATAAGGTTTTGGCAATTTTTTCAAAAAGTCTACGACTTCCAGTAACTGCTCACGTCTTACCCAAATAACTGGCATTCCAGTACGGGTAGCTTGAACAGAAAAGGCATCCGGGCCAAATTGGTTGCGCAGTTCCAGAAGCACAGGATCATTTAAATGTTCCTGTGTCTGCCATCCTGGCAGGGTACTCTCTTGCGCTATCTGATCTGTCATCATTCTTCACCATAACGCTTGATCAGGTTTATCATTTCGCAACACATTGCTCTGTTACGCTGTATGGCTTTAAGCCTTAAATTTCGTCTGGGGTTCGCAAGTTAGTCACTGCGATACGTTCACCGTGCTTTCTTTCTCTTTCTGATTGCATATTGGCACGATAAACCCCCTGATCACCAACAACCCACGATAGCGGACGACGCTCTTTACCGATGGATTCCTGTAACAGAAGCAGTGCTTGCATATAAGCTTCAGGACGTGGTGGGCAACCGGGAATATAAACATCCACAGGAATAAATTTATCTACACCTTGGACGACAGAATAAATGTCATACATACCGCCAGAGTTAGCACATGAACCCATGGAGATGACCCATTTTGGTTCAAGCATCTGGTCATAGAGACGTTGAATGACGGGAGCCATTTTCGTAAAGCAGGTTCCTGCAACGACCATAAAGTCGGCTTGACGAGGTGAAGCACGGAGAACCTCTGCCCCAAAGCGGGCTACGTCATGAACTGCTGTGAACGACGTCACCATTTCAACATAGCAACATGAGAGACCAAAGTTATATGGCCAAAGAGAATTTTTGCGCCCCCAGTTAACGACATCGTGTAAGGCATGAGAAAGTTTTCCCATGTAAACACTGTTTTTAACTTGCTGCTCAAGTGGATCGGTAACGATTTCTTGAGTTTGCAGGGGATAACGGTCGTTCTCACCGTTCGGATCTATGCGGGTGAGCGTATAATCCATTGTATAATGCCTCGCTTGTTACTGCGGATGACGATTGCTGATTTTAATAACTTCACTAGGACCTTTAACTGCGCGACGTGAACGGACAGGAGTCCAATCCAATGCACCAACGCGAACCAGATAAAACAGTCCAGCCAACAATACCAAAATGAAAATTGCTGCTTCGATAAAGCCTAACCAACCGACTTCACGGACGGCTACAGCCCATGCAAACAGGAACATGGCTTCCACATCGAAGACAACGAAGAACATGGCAACCAAGTAGAATTTCGCCGACATCCGAAGACGGGCACTCCCTACTGAATCAATACCTGATTCATAAGGTACGTGTTTTGTTCTGGCTTTGGCACGGCTGCCGAGGAAATGACCAGCGACCAACATAAACGAACAAAGGGCGATGGCGCCGACAAAGAATATCGCAAAGGCCCAGTTATGGGCTAACGCTAGGATAGATTCAGACATACTCGTTGCTTACTCATTACACATGGTGCGTGAATCTGCTCTTAACGGCAGTATTACACCATAATTGCCCAGTTAACCGAGAAGAAAGACCAAAAATCATCACCAAACATAAAAAAGCAGTCTGAAGACCGTGTTTGGTTTGTCCTCTCTCCGACTATTTATTTTGCTCAACTTAAGCAAAATAACCCGTACTTGCTACAATTCGTTGACCTACCAAAAACAAGATTGCAACAAAAAGTACTCAAAATCAGCTAAAACGTGTCAGTGTGTAAATACACACAATAAACGCAATGACTAGTCTAACTGATTATTCGCTTTTACTACACTATTATCTCAGGAAAAACCTGTCTTACCAGATGAAAACTTGCTCTTTTTATTTGATCTAGCGCACAGTTTTATTGAAAATTTGCTCATACTGTTTACAGAATATTCAAATTTAGTCTAAGTCACATTAACTGTTTTTTATTCACTAAATCAAGTAACTGTCTGACTAAGCAGTCCTATTTTATCAATTCAGCAAAATATGATTGTTAACAAGATAACAATTTTGTAACTAAAAAATGAAATTCATGTTCTGCCATCTACATCACAATTATTTCACGTAATATTATTTTAAACCATACTTATTAAGTGGTTACTTTGTCCTTTTTTGCCCCGTTTTGCTCAAAAAAAAACCGCGAAGTTATCGCGGTTTTTTCCATTGAGTTTGTACTAATCAATTAATAATCATCAAATAATTATTGGTGCTTAAAATGACCCTTCACTTTCGTTAACAATGACATCGTCACTGGTAGGTGCAACAGCATAAGGGATCTTTTTGTTTTCAATTGCACTAAATACTGTTAACACTGAATCCTTTTGTTCATCAGCATTTTTATACAGCCAATATTGGATATCAGGCAAACGAGGCAGACCATCCGTTTCATTTAAAATGCGCAGATCCGCATTTTGCATTTCCATCGGTCGCGCTGTCACGCCGACTTCTGCATTTACAGCCGCTCTGACAGCAGGAAGTGATGCTGCTTCATACGCAATATGCCATGCAAGCCCCGCATTATCTAAAGCATCAGTACTCAGTTTGCGGTATGGGTTTGTTTCATCCATAACTACTAATGGAATCGGCTCATTAGCGCGCAACTGGAAATCAGGGGCACTGTGCCATAACACGGGTACTGTTCTTAATGCTGTTTTTGGATGATGGCTAATACGCGCCGTCGTCAAAGCTAAATCAATCTCATGATTATCTAGCATCGACTCAATAAATTGTGCGCGTTTGATCCTGACTTCAACAGCAAGACGCGGGAAAATAGACGCAATACGGTTGAGTAAAAATGGGAGTAAGATATCAACCGTATCATCGGATGCACCTATTCTCAATTCACCTTCAGCGTCGTTATAAGTCAATGATGCTGTTGCGTCATCATTTGCACGCAAAATTTGTCTTGCGTAGCCGAGTAATTGTAAACCATGTGCGGTGAGTAATTTATTCCTCCCGTGGCGAGCAAATAACTCACGACCGACTAATTGTTCTAAGCGTTGCATTTGCTGACTGACAGCAGACTGGGTTCGACATACTGCAGCAGCAGCGGCAGCAAATGTATTTAGATCGGCAACTGCGACAAATGTCCTCAGTAGGTCCAGATCAAGGTTCATTATTGGACGATTGGAATTTATCATCTTTAATTCTCTTATATAATTTTATGTTACCTGGTGTTCCTGCTCTCCTCCTTGAGATCAGCTTGTTTAATTACTGAAATAACTTGCTTGATGTTTATCTAATCCTTAGACTCACATTTATTACACTTTATCCGAGTGGGACAATCTTAAAATGAACGTTCCACCGAACGACAAAGAAGCATGTTAACCAATCGATTTAATTTAAATCGTAAAAACAACCTTCTTATTTGCCGTCCTCTAAATACTAACATATTTAATGTAATTGCAATTATTTTAATGTAAATGCCTTTAAACATGTACTCACGCCCTAACTCAAACGTTTATTTTTCAGTTAGTTATAGTTTTATCATTCATTTTTATTCATTATTTTCTCACTAGAACAATCAATATTACTAACAAAAAGAGCTAATTTCTGTTGAAATTCCACGGAAATTTATGAATTTTTATTTCTATACATCCAATTTCGTCATCAATCTTACAATTTGATACAATCTTTTTGTTTCTAGCCATTATTTGCCCATAATTTCTATTTTTTCCTCCAAAACAGCCAGAATTGACAACAGATAACTTCAAATTAATTAATATTATTGGCATCTACATTCAACTTAAGTTGCATGTTTAGTTATCAACAGTCACATCACAGCATAAACCAACCTTTTTCACCAAAAATTATCTCCTATCTTCAAAAGCTTCCGTGGTAAGAGTAGAGTAGTAACAGATAAGCCGGAATCCCCCTACTTAAGTCTTCCCAAATAGGGTAATGAGAGAACGAATGAATAACATTAAAAAATCTAACAAGCTTGATAATGTCTGTTACGACATTCGCGGGCCTGTATTAAAAGAAGCAAAGCGCTTAGAAGAAGAAGGTAACAAAGTCCTCAAGCTAAATATCGGTAATCCGGCACCGTTTGGCTTCGAAGCCCCAGATGAAATTCTGGTCGATGTATTGCGTAATCTACCGAGCTCGCAAGGTTATTGTGATTCAAAAGGATTATATTCCGCACGTAAAGCCATTGTTCAGCACTATCAGGCTCGCAATATTCGTGAAATGACGGTTGAAGACGTTTATATTGGTAATGGTGTTTCTGAACTGATTGTGCAAGCAATGCAAGCGCTGCTCAATAATGGTGATGAGATGCTAGTACCTGCCCCTGATTACCCGTTGTGGACTGCGGCAGTTTCTTTATCCGGTGGTAATGCAGTTCATTATATGTGTGATGAACAGCAAGGTTGGATGCCTGATATTGATGATATTCGTAAAAAAGTTACGCCTCGCACTCGCGGAATTGTCATCATTAACCCAAATAACCCAACCGGCGCGGTTTACAGTAAAGAGTTATTGTTAGAAATCGTTGAGCTTGCACGCCAACACAACCTTATTATTTTTGCCGATGAGATTTACGATAAAATCCTGTATGACGGTGCCGTGCATCACTCAATTGCGGCATTAGCGCCAGATTTACTGACCGTCACTTTTAACGGATTGTCAAAAACCTATCGTGTGGCAGGTTTCCGCCAAGGTTGGATGGTATTAAACGGGCCGAAACAACAAGCTAAGAGCTATATTGAAGGTCTCGAAATGTTAGCATCAATGCGCCTGTGTGCTAACGTTCCTATGCAGCATGCTATCCAAACAGCGCTCGGCGGCTATCAAAGCATCAGCGAATTTATTCAACCCGGTGGTAGGTTATATGAGCAACGTGAACGTGCTTGGCAACTAATTAACCAAATCCCTGGGGTTTCTTGTGTAAAACCACAAGGCGCGCTGTATATGTTCCCTAAAATCGATATTAAGCGTTTCAATATCCATGATGACCAGAAAATGATCCTTGATTTATTACTACAAGAAAAAGTGCTTCTTGTACAAGGTACTGCATTTAACTGGCCAGAGCCGGATCACTTCCGCATCGTGACCCTGCCTTATGCAGATGATCTTGAAATGGCAATTAATAAATTTGGTCGTTTTATCGAAAATTATCGCCAATAATGCTTCATTAATCGTTAAGACAGAAACACTCCCTCAAAAAAGGGAGTGTTTTTTATGAATCGTCTGTTACGGCTTAACATTTATTACTTTTCCAATTTAAGCTAGAAAATAAAAAAGCCCTGCTGTCTTATTGAGACAATAGAGCTAAGCATTCAGCAAACACAATAGACGGCCTATCACCTCTTTATTGAACAACGTTTTGTTAATACTCTTAAAAAGATGATTCAGACTTATTTATTATCGTTTATCAATAATCATATAATAGAAATAAAATAAACTGCTGCTAAAAAGAATAGCAATAATATAATTGGAAAGTATTTCATATTATCCCCTACCATTATTTATTAAGAATGTTATTCCTGATTATAGATTTTTATCACCGCAGATCAAACAATAATTAAAAACAAATAAAACAACAATAAAAGAACATCATAAACAGACGTTCTATAAAAGTATATTGGCCTAATAAAATTAAAGCTACTATCTTATTATGATAGCATTATCTCTTCTCTTTTAAATTAGCTTTACTAGGCTCTTAGTAGTTTAGTTTTGCAACCACTTGAGTGAGAAAATGCAATATACATGGTTCTTGCATCACCATTAACACCAACAATAACTGTTGGGTCATCATCTTCAGTAATAGAACAGTAAAAATTATTTTTTGTAATAAATCTTTCTCCTCGCTCTGTTATTATTTCTAGTCGCCAATAATCTTCATAGCCAGAATACTCAAATGAACCTGCTTTTTTTATAATCTTCCCATGCTCAATATTATAAAGTGTCATATCTGTTGGCTTACCATGAGCGGCCGTATGATGTAATCTGACATATTTTAATTTTTCATGCCAAAAATTTTCAAATGTAATAAACCCCAAATTCCAAGGCATAAACCCTCCATATAGTTTCTCATGCTATCAATAGAAATAAATTTAATTAATGCTGTTTTACAGCAGATATAAAATAAATGAATGATTAGCGATATAAAACCACTTAAATTATTAATTTACTTCTATTTTAATTTCCTTAACCTTTGACAAACCAATATCTATTTTAAATAGACTATAATATAATCGTTTCTTTGCCCATTTAATGAGGTTTTATGAGCTACTTTTTTGCCCACCTTGCACGAATGAAACTCATCTATCGCTGGCCGCTAATGCGTAATGTCCGTACTGAGAATGTCTCAGAGCATAGCTTACAAGTTGCCATGGTCGCTCACGCGCTGGCGATTATCAAAAACCGCAAATTCGGTGGTCACGTTAACGCTGAACGCATTGCTTTATTAGCAATGTACCATGATGCCAGTGAAGTGATTACGGGTGACCTTCCCACCCCGATTAAGTATCACAATTCACAGATTGCGCATGAATATAAAAAGATAGAACAATTTGCCCAGCAAAAATTGCTAGATATGCTTCCAGAAGAGCTACAAGAGGATTTCAAGCCACTTCTCATTGAAGAGTTGCAATCGGATGAAGAGCACAGCATTGTTAAACAGGCTGACTCGCTGTGCGCTTATTTAAAATGTTTAGAAGAGTTATCTGCCGGAAATAGTGAATTTAAATTAGCCAAAAAACGCCTTGAAAAAATCCTTGCTGAGCGACAAAGCCCCGAGATGGATTATTTTATCGAGATTTTTGTACCTGGTTTTAAACTATCTCTTGATGAAATTAGCCATTAATCTTCAAAACTGGAATGGTACTTTTCATTCCAGTTTAATCAATAACACTCACTCTCATTCTTTTAATACTGTCGGGAAATCGATATTCAGTCGTCTTGAATCACCATTAATACCTAATATAACTTTTCCATGATCACTCTCTATGAGAACAATAGAAATTGTTTTTTGTTTGCTATTTTTTTGCCACTTTTAATCATGTATTTTACAGGCCAATTATCATAAGCGTTAATCTGAATTCGGCTTAAGCCGATCTCAAGTTATTTAAGCTATTAACGGTTACGTTTTTTAATGAATACAAAAAGAAGTAGAAGCCCTCTGATAAAGGGCTTCATTCTCATTAGAAAGGAAAAAGAATAGGTACTAATAATACGCTTATAATCATCACGATGATGGTAAATGGCACACCAATTTTGACAAAATCACCAAACTTATAGCCCCCAGGGCCTAGCACTAATGTGTTCACTGGTGACGAGACTGGCGTCATAAATGCCGCAGAAGCTGCAATCCCAACAATCATCGCAAACGGTAATGGTGAAACCTCCATCTGACGTGCCGCAGCAATCGCGATAGGCGCCATTAAAACGGCCGTAGCGGTATTAGAAATAAATAAACCTATTGTGGCACAAAGTATAAATAGACATAGCAGCATGACATGTGGCCCCAAATTACCCGCAACCTCCATGAGGGCATCAACCGCCAATGAGATCCCGCCCGTTTTTTGAAGCGCCAATGCAAACGGCATCATCCCAACAATTAAAATGATACTGGGCCAGTGAATAGACTTATAGGCGCTCTCCATATCAATGCAACGGAATTTCCCCATTAATAAACACGCAATCAACGCTGCAACAAAGTTAGGAATTTCATTTGTTACCATCATAGCGACCATCAATGCCAGACAAAACAGCGCATGAGGAGCTTGTGAGGCGGCTGGAGCGACTGCCTCTACTTCAGCAGCAAGGTTTAACACAATAAAATTGCGCGGTTTCGTCGACAAAATGCGGATCAGTTTCCAATCCCCAATGACCAAGAGAATATCACCGAGCCTCAATGGTTCATCAACTAATTTACCATCCATGGCCTTACCATCTCTGCGGATCCCCACAACATTTAGGCCATAACGAGTACGAAACTTAATATCGCGAAGACTTTTACCCAATAATTCAGAATCTGGGTTCATAGACACTTCCGCCATACCAACATCTCGAGATTGATCAGAAAAATAGTCACCGCGTAAAATCATCGGTTCCAGTTTCTGTTCAAAACAGAATTGGCGTAACTCATCATCACTGACAGAAATATCTACCAGCAATACATCTTGCTCTCTAAGTTCCGTTCCCCCTGTTGCACTGACCATAACACGGCGAAATTTCCGCCAGCGCTCAATGCCTACCACGTTAGCTTCATAGCGAGAGCGTAAATGCAATTCATCAAGGGAATGACCAATTAATGGCGAGCCTTTACGGATGGCAAGACGGCGCGCTCTACCGGTTAATTTATAGTCACGAATGAGGTCACGAAAAGTACGTTGATAACGTTCGGGGAGCTTATCGGGTTCACTACTTCCTAACCAGCGGCGGGCAACCCACATATAGGCGATACCCGCCAATAAAATCACAATACCAATTGGTGTAATGGAGAAGAATTGAAACCCTTTGATGCCTTCCCTGACCAATTCACTATTGACTACCATGTTCGGTGGTGTCGCAACTAATGTCATCATGCCACTAATTAAGCCCGCAAAGCCTAATGGCATCATCATGCGACCTGGAGAGATTTTCATGCGGGCGGCAACACTCAGTACAACAGGGATGAAAATAGCAACCACCCCTGTAGAACTCATAAAAGCGCCTAGCCCAGCAACCGTTAGCATTAAAAATACTAACATCTTGCTTTCACTACTACCTGCAACACGAACCAGCCAATCGCCCATTTGATAGGCGATCCCTGTTCGAACCAAGCCATCACCAATCACAAATAACGCCGCTATCAATAATACGTTAGGATCGGCGAAACCCGCAGTGGCTTGCTCTAAAGTTAAAGTATCACTTAGAACAAATGCAACGATAACCAATAACGCGACCACATCCATCCGAATTTTGTTTGTGGTAAACAGTACGATAGCTATCAGTAGCAGGGTTAACACCCACAGCAATTCTCCGTTCAAAGCATCCCCTTTCGACGAAAAAAACAGTGCTAATCAATTCCTTTAGTTAACCATGTTTAGCGGAGAATTTCTTTGATTAATTCGGTATTAAACATTTTTTGATACAGATAGTGTGAAAACACCATTTTTGTCTGGGCCAGATACCGAAATTTGCGTTAATGAACTGATTATTGCATGAATTTGTTCTCTTCTTGGCATACTCTCTGGGGCATGAACAGCGACCACTTGGCAGCCTGCATCAAGGGCTGAGTGAATGCCTGCTTGTGCATCTTCAAATGCAATACACGCTTGTGGATCTAAATTTAGGCATTTTGCCCCTAATAGGAAAGGTTCAGGATCAGGCTTACCTTTTGTCACTTTTTCAAATGTGACCCAATGTTTGGGTTCAGGTAATCCTGCTGCTTGTTGACGACCATGCGCTATCGGTACGGTTCCTGAGGTTACAATAGCCCAAGGCACCCCTAGCTCCTCTAAACGGGTGAGCAGTGCTACGGCGCCTGATAACGCAATAACACCTTCAGTGTCGGAAGCTTCCATTTCTTCTAACCAGCGAAAACGAGCATTAATTTCGTCTTCACTGGCATCAGGCATAAAGTGGCGTAAACTGGTTAGCGCAGGTTTCCCATGGATAAAACGAATGATTTCTTCTGGCGCTACCCCTATCTCTTTACCAAATAAGCACCAGCAGCGCTCAACAACAGCTAATGAATCGACAAGTGTACCATCAAGATCAAATAGTAAACCTTTTGCTTTTAACTCCACTTTTACCCCTTACAAACGCATTATGCGTTAATAATTTGACTAATCTCTACCGCAGATAGGTGGTATTGGCGAGGACATGCACGCCAGATCCCCAGCATCCGCACATATTTATCCCACATTGGTGTTTGTGAGTTGAAACCATGAGTTCCGCTATCGAAATGCGTATAACGACCTTCCGTATTAACCATAAAGCGAACATAACTCAAATAACGCGCCTCTGTTGCTGCATCAAAACCTAAAAATTGTACTCGACGCGCGTCAATGCCTTGTGGGTCACTCATATTGCCATATGAGACCTGTAAAGCATGATACATTTCCATAATATCAATGACGGTACGGCAAGTGCTTTCACTTAATTCACCAAAATCTCTATCAAGCTCACGCATTTGCAAACCAAAACCCCGCTCTACAATCGTTTGTAGACGGCGATAACGATCCGCATTTTCAGGATCGAGCATAGTCATCATTTTATATTGGTTAGATAAAATTAGGCGTTGTGCGTTGGTCATTTCCATCATGCTTCTCCTCGGAAAATTTTTAGCTCATCTTCGCATTCAAATTTCATGATGGACAGTGAAAACATCACTTTTATTGATCTAGACAGGCTTTTTGCGTTACTTGTTGTTAAATCGGACTTTTAATTTAAATATCGTCCATAAATGACTTATCTAATTGCTTAAATGCTCGTTGTAACAATTGTGCTAATGCCAAGTAATCAGGCTGCCCTTCTACAGGTGCCATCGCAATCCCTGCTTGTACAAATTTTTCTCGAATTTCGTAGAACCAACTCAACAAACTGGCGGGAAGTGGAGTCGATGCTCTTTTACCAAGCCACCACAAACCCTGCATCGGTAAACTGCAAGCAAATAGTGCTGTTGCAACCGCAGGACCGAGGTCTCCCCCTAGTGCGATTTGCCAAGTCAGTGTAAAGATAGCAATAGGCGGCATATAGCGAATACCAAACCGAGTCGCCTTGATCATGCGCAATTCAGGGAAGATTGGGGTTAACTTTTTCTCCATAGGAAACGTTTTTAGGTACAGGTTCCCCAACCTAAATCGTTTAAAAAAACCCGATGGTGAGTTTTGTAATGTACTCATACATTCCTTCCTATGACTCGCAAACCTATATAAAGAAATAACACATTTAATACTTACCTTACGCCATTTTAACAGCAATGCCTATGAATAAGCACAAATAGATAATTTTCAATTATTGCCGCACTAATCTGATCATTTTTGGCGAAATCAGCTATCCTGATTGATAGGTAAATTTGCATAAAATGCGTATTTTTTACGGTGCTTATGATTTTAATCAATCAAACCGGCCATTTCTAAAAAAAACATACAAAATATAAAATAATTTTAGTAGAATTGGCCGCATTTAGCATCGCTGTAGAAGTCTGTTAATTTATGCTTGGTTTCAATTGTTCTACAGCTTTGATATATATTGGGGTTTTTGCGTGTTATTTCAACGCCAGTCATTAAGTTCACTCATCATGCGCTTAATGCAATTAAAAACACGGCTTTTTTAACCCTTTATTAGGCACCGATACATGTAGTTTTGACATTATCATTGATATCAATCATGAAATATCAGGTGTCAAATGCGCTAGTCTCTAGCGATACCATACTTTTTACAAAGTCTTTTTATGCTTTTGCAACTTAAAGGCTTCACAACAACAATTAACGATAGGTATTTCCATGTCAAGTAAGCTGGTACTGGTACTAAACTGCGGTAGCTCCTCACTGAAATTCGCCATCATCGATCCAACCAATGGCGATGAATATTTATCTGGATTAGCTGAATGCTTTAATCTGCCTGAAGCTCGTATTAAGTGGAAAATGGACGGCGCTAAGCATGAAGCTGAATTAGGTGCAGGCGCGGCACACAGTGAAGCACTGAATTTCATTGTTAACACTATTCTTGCAGCAAAACCTGAGTTGTCTGCTCAAATTTCTTCTATTGGTCACCGTATTGTTCATGGTGGCGAGAAATTCACCTCATCTGTTTTGATCAATGACGACGTCGTTGAAGGCATTAAAGCAGCAGTGCCATTTGCACCTTTGCATAATCCAGCTCACTTGATTGGTATCGAGGAAGCGAGAAAGGCATTCCCTCATTTAGTACACAAAAACGTAGCGGTTTTCGACACTGCGTTCCATCAAACTATGCCTGAAGAAGCTTACCTATATGCACTACCATATGAATTATATGAAGAGCATGGTATCCGTCGTTATGGCGCTCACGGAACTAGCCACTACTATGTCTCCCGTGAAGCGGCGAAAAAATTGAATAAACCGGTTGAAGAGCTTAACGTTATTACCTGCCATTTAGGTAATGGTGGCTCGGTGACGGCGGTTGTTAACGGTCAATGTGTTGACACCTCTATGGGTCTGACACCATTAGAAGGATTAGTCATGGGAACGCGTAGTGGTGATATCGACCCTGCGATCATTTTCCATCTACATGACTCACTCGGCATGAGCGTTGAGCAGATCAACAAGTTGCTAACAAAAGAGTCTGGCCTTCTCGGCTTAACCGGTGTGACTAGTGACTGCCGTTATGTTGAAGATAACTATGCAACCAAAGCCGACGCTAAACGCGCTATGGACGTTTTCTGCCATCGCTTAGCGAAATATGTCGGTGCATACTGTGCATTGATGGAAGGCCGTCTTGATGCCATTATCTTTACTGGCGGTATCGGCGAAAACTCTGCGCAAGTACGTGAGTTAACGCTGAAGAAACTGGCTCTACTTGGCTTCGAGTGCGACCATGAGCGCAACTTAGCTGCACGTTTCGGTAAAGAAGGCTTAATCACCACAGATAACAGCCGCCCAGCGCTGGTTATCCCAACTAACGAAGAGTTAGTGATTGCTCAAGATTCAGCACGCTTAACCGCTTAAGATTCTCTACCGCCAGCCTAACCCGCTGGCGGTACTACTTTATGATACTGTTTTATTAGAGTAACCGATTAAAGAGGTTCCCGTGTCTCGTACAATTATGTTAATTCCTACCGGCACTAGCGTTGGTTTGACCAGCGTCAGCTTAGGTGTCGTTCGTTCAATGGAACAAAAAGGTGTCCAGTTGAGCGTATTTAAACCTATCGCTCAGCCACGTATTTCCGGTAGTAAAGATCAAACCACTGAAGTTTTACGCTCTCATTCAAGTCTCACCACTATCGTCGAACCATTAAAAATGGAATATGTAGAGTCACTACTGACTTCTTCAAAAAAAGACGTGCTTATGGAAGAGATTGTTGCCCGTTATCATGAGCAAACTAAAAATGCTGAAGTGGTATTAATCGAAGGTTTAGTGCCAACGCGTAAGCACTCTTTTGCACAGTCTCTGAACTATGACATCGCAAAAACCTTAGGTGCAGAAATTGTGTTTGTCACCGCACCGGGTAACAGCAATATAACTCAAATGAAAGAGCGCCTTGAGTTAGTACGTAACGAATTCGGCGGCCAACGCAATAAAAATATTATCGGGGTTATCGTCAATAAAGTGAATGCCCCTGTTGATGAGCAAGGTCGTACTCGCCCTGACCTCTCTGAAATCTTTGATGATTCGACCAAAGCAACCATTGCGAATATCACAGCAAAAGATTTAGAGTGCCTAAGTCTACCGGTTCTAGCATCAATCCCTTGGAACTTTGACCTGATTGCAACGCGTGCCATCGACATGGCAAGACACTTGAATGCCGACGTTGTTAATGAAGGTGAAATCAATACTCGCCGCGTGAAATCAGTGACTTTTTGTGCTCGTAGTATTCCTCATATGCTTGAGCATTTCCGCCCGGGTTCACTCTTAGTGACTTCGGCAGACCGCCCAGATGTATTAGTTTCTGCGTCTCTTGCGGCAATGAATGGCGTTGAAATTGGTGCAATCCTGCTAACTGGCGGCTACCAAATCGACGAGCCTATTCGCCAACTTTGTGAACAAGCTTTTGAAACAGGTCTACCTGTATTTATGGTGAAAAGCAATACATGGCAAACTTCACTGAATCTACAAAGTTTCAGCTTAGAAGTGCCTGCGGATGACCATGAACGTATTGAAAAAATTCAAAACTACGTTGCTCGTCATATTAGCAGTGAATGGATTGAATCACTCGTGGCTGATTCTGAGCGTCCTAACCGCCTATCACCACCTGCTTTCCGTTATCAATTAACTGAACTAGCACGTAAAGCCGGTAAGCGTATTGTTTTACCAGAAGGTGATGAGCCACGTACGGTTAAGGCTGCCTCTATCTGTGCGGAGCGTGGTATTGCAACTTGCGTACTATTAGGTAATCCAGAAGATATTCGCCGCGTCGCTGCTGCGCAAGGTATTGAGCTTGGTACAGGCATCGAAATCGTTGATCCTGTGAAGGTACGCGAAGATTATGTTGCTCGCCTAGTTGAGCTACGCAAAAACAAAGGCATGACCGAAGTTGTTGCTCGTGAGCAACTTGAAGACAATGTTGTTTTGGGTACATTAATGCTCGAAAAAGGTGAAGTTGATGGTCTCGTATCCGGTGCCGTCCACACCACAGCAAATACTATCCGTCCACCTCTGCAATTGATCAAAACAGCGCCGGGTAGCTCATTAGTCTCTTCTGTCTTCTTTATGCTACTCCCTGAGCAAGTCTTCGTTTATGGTGACTGTGCGATCAACCCAGACCCAACCGCAGAGCAACTGTCAGAGATTGCTATCCAATCAGCAGATTCCGCGAAAGCCTTTGGTATCGAACCTCGTGTTGCAATGATCTCCTACTCTACTGGTAATTCAGGTGCAGGAAGTGACGTTGAAAAAGTGCGTGAAGCGACTCGTTTAGCACAAGAAAAACGTCCAGACTTAATGATTGATGGTCCATTGCAGTATGATGCGGCTGTAATGGCAGATGTCGCGAAATCAAAAGCACCAAACTCACCTGTTGCAGGTAAAGCTACCGTATTTATTTTCCCTGACTTGAACACGGGTAACACGACTTATAAAGCGGTTCAGCGTTCAGCCGACCTCGTTTCTATTGGTCCAATGCTGCAAGGTATGCGTAAACCGGTTAACGACCTATCACGTGGTGCATTGGTCGATGATATTGTTTACACCGTTGCTCTGACAGCGATCCAAGCCGTACAAAATGAAAATGCCTAATATAAATTATTAGCATTTTGTCTTAATTAAAAAGCCAACTGAACAAAAACGGTTGGCTTTGTTTTATCTAACAAAAATACGCGAGACGCTTTTCCTCATCTCCTCTTAACTGCTGAAAATTGCAAGATTAATTACCATTAATAGTAATAATAAAGGAACATTTAAAATATAATTAAGCGCGGAGATGAGCATGCTAGATGCTTTTAAATATTCAGTAAAATTTGAGCAAGTTGATATTATCAACCATTTTAAAAACACCTCAAAAAATAATTTTTCTAAAAAAATAATTGGGGTAGATAATATGAAAAGTTTACAAGATGGGATCTGTTATGGGCTAACTAACTCTTTTTTATATTATGCTCATGCAAACCAAGAAGAGATCTATGTCACTGAGACATATAACGCTTATAAAAACATAAAAAAAATAAAGTTGGTTGATTTTTTAAAAGACACCTATCATTATAAAGCCTTTAAAAAACATAGTGAGGCCTTGTTAAATCAGAATTTCAATAAAGCTAGGAACATTCAAAATCATCATCACATGATTTATTTTTTAAGAGATATACTGAATAAATTCAATAAAATAAAAAAAGAATATAATGAAGATGACTGTGATTACATAAATAGGTTATTTCAAAAAACACGTTATCAATTAAAGAGGATGAAAAACATTTATATCTAGAGCTACACGAGTTTATCAATAAAGTTTACCATGATGCACTTAATCCTCCTCTTAAGTTAGAAAAAAACCGTTATAATAACTTAGTTAGTGATGTCTCTTCAAAATGTTTTCAGAATGAAAGCGAAATAGACTCACTGCGCTTTCCACTATTTTTCTCTTTAGTGAAAGATTATTATTTAGAGCTTACAAAAGAAAGATTAACACAGCTTGAAAATATACAAAATATACATTATGACTCAATTACATCTATTGATTTCGATATCACCTTTACATCCAAAGAATTAAAAGCACACATTGAAGATTGCTTAATAAAGAAAAAGGATATTATTGGTAACCTGTGCAGTCAAACGCACTCAATGGGAATTGTCGTTAAATATAGAAATGGTAAACCTATTTTTGAATTTTTCGAACCGAATAAAGGACTATTTAAAACAACCGATAAAAGTCATTTTTTTAACTTCTTAGATGCTCTGTTTAATGATAAGTCATATAAGTTTGAAATGAGAGCCAAAACTGAAGAAAAAACTGTCAGTTTGTCTAGCTCACTGGCTGCAAATCAAACATTCAATTATATCCAAGCACCAAGAATAGATGAGCGCTTGGTAAACCAAGATGCAAAAGCATTAAGAATGAAAAGTAGCAAATTAAAACATCACAGAAAAACAATTTAACTTATGGGGTTATAAAACTAAAATATTAAAAACCATACCAGCAAATAACCGCTACACCACCTATTAGAAATAACTAACTGATTGATAGGGCAAAAACACTGCCCTATCAACAATAGCATCTAAATCGCTTTTTGCTTTCTACCCATCAATAACGATACGACCGTTGCAACAATAATATTTAACACAAATGCAGCGATACCGATATTCATAAATTCAAGCCCTTTGCCTAACCAAGGGAACAGTTGCGATAACGAAATGTGCTCAATATAAGTCACTGCAAGGAAAATGACCCCTGCGATAATACCAGCCATTGCCCCCGTCGCCGTCATAGGGTTATGTTTTCTAAAGCTCATCAATAACGCGGGAAAAAATTGTGCGACAATATTAACACCTAATAACATGATAGCCACTAATGTGTCGTTGCTGTGAAAAATAAAGTACAAACTCACTAACGCAACCAAAGGCACCATAAAACGCGCATAAATCCCTGATTGACGTTTCTCTTCACTCACATTTAATGCTTTTTGCACCACTCCCGCCAACATATTAGACGTCGTCAATAATAACATTGAACCAGGTACTAATGCCGTCAGCATACCCGCGGCACCAATAAGACCAACAATAAGCGGTGAAAATGTGGTTTTAGCGATCTCAAATAACGATAAATCCACCATTGAGCCATCAAGATGCGGTATTTGTAATATTGCAGCATAACCAACAAAGAACGCGAACAGCATAATCAAGCTGTATGCAGGAATGAGAATACTATTACGCTTTAATGACTTTTCATCTTTAGCTGTAAATACGGCGGCCATATAGTGCGGCCAGCAAAAATAAGCCACTACAGATAAAAAGATAGTTGAGATATACCACGGAATATTCAATCCCTGCTCAGAAAATGTCAGAAAGCCTGGGCTAGCCGTATCGATAGCACGGAACATATCGCCAAAACTACCGTAGTAATGCAAGGGAATATAAACACCGATAAAGACAACAACAATTAAGATCATCAAATCTTTTAATGCCGATGTCCATGCTGAACCATGAATACCTGAAATCATCACAAACAAGGTCACTGCAATGATGCCTATCCAAATCGCCATATCTGCGGGAATAGCACCATAAGAGGCTTGAGAAACAATAATACCAAGCCCTTTAAGCTGCAATACGAAAAGGGGTACCATCGCCACAATGGAAATTAGGCTAATCAATAGTGCTAAGCCTTGGCTTTGATATTTTGCCCCAAAAAAGTCAGAGATGGTTCTAATATCATTCTGCTTAGCAAATCGCCATACACGAGGATGCACCCAATATAGAAATATCCCCATAAAAGCATTAACCGCCAATGTGTATAATATGGCAGGCCCTTTCCCATATGCCCAGCCACTCCCCCCTAAAAAAGTAAAGGTAGTATAAATTTCACCTGCACTGAGTAAAAAGACTAATAAAGCGCCATAACTACGTCCACCAACAGACCACCCTTCGTGATCCATGGTTTTACCTTTTTTCGACCTCAATGCAAGGTAGATACTCAATAGGAAAAACAGTGTAATGACAACTAAAGCGTAGCTCATTGTTTTTCCTTATTCTTTTTAGAGTCTAAAATATTAATTAGCAGCATAATTAAAGCACTGATCACCACCCAAGCCACAATCCAAAACATTAAAAAAGGCAATCCCATAACAAAAGGCTCTACGCGATTGGCATAGTAAATACCCACAGTTAGAGCCAGTAGCGGGAAGATCACCAAAAAGTGATACCATTTCATACATTAATTCCTTCTTACTTAACCACCAGAAACCAAATGACGTGGCAAATGGCTGAGCATCTCAACTCCCTCTTCAGTGACTAGCAGCATGTCTTCAATCATAATGCTGCCAATGCCGATACCGTAATAAGGTGTTTCTAGGCTCATCACCATTCCCGGCTGAAACACATCAGTCGTCGCTGCACTCACAAAAGGGGCTTCTTCTAACCCGACAAATACACCATCTCCATGCCCTAAGTGACCACGGTTATAGTGTGGTAAGCCAGAACAGCGAATTAATGCCATGGTTTCATTGAACACATCACTTAAACGTACCCCGGGAGCGACACGGTTGAGCATGTATTCATGGCCTTTATGTATGGTTTGATAAATCTCTTTAACTTTATCGTTAGCATTGCCAACAACAAAGGTTCTTGCAATATCAGCCCCATATCCCGCAACATCAACACCACAATCGAATTTAATAAGATCCCCTTCTTTCGCAGGCACATTTTCCGGTAGCATTTTTGGGGAGAAATCACTGCCGACTGAAATTAAATTGAAACGACTGTAGTTAGTTTCTGGAAACTCCATCACTTTAGCTTTAAAAGCTGCGGTTAATTCAGCGGAAGTACAACCCACTTTGATTAATTCGCTAGCAGCTTGAATACCCGCTTCTGTAATTTGAGCACTTTTTCTTAAGTGAGCGATTTCCCATTCACTCTTGATAACGCGCAATTCATTGAAGAGCGGAGCGGAATCCACTAGATTTAATTCTGGGATCACCTTGTCTAGCCACACTTTCCCCATATGGCTGATTTGACCCAATTCAATGGCGACAGGTTTACCATATACATCGGCTTCGGTCAGCGCATCTTTTAATAGCGTAAAGATAGTCTCAATCGGGCTATGAATAGGCCTTTGCTTAACAACTTTGCCATTATCAGGGTGATAAGGATCATCCACATCAACCCATATTGGGAATGTACGCACTTGTGCATTAGGCATTTCCAATTGCAAATTTGCAGCCTCAAATTCATTCATAATCACCAGCGATTTCACTGATGGGTCACGAAAAATTACCGCGATCGCCGAGCCTGTTTGCCTAAAGGTATACATGAAGAAACTAGCAAAACCGGTTAAGTGATAAAAATTATCTCCCACGGTAGCTACGAGGGCTTCAATCCCCTCTCGCTCCATAATCGCACGGGCTTTATTCGTGACATTTTGTAGGTGTTGTTGTTTTAAAGAAGATACATCTTTATGAATTGTCATTATTTATTCTCTCGGATGGTGCAACATGGTGACCAAGAATTAATTAGCAGGAAGGCATAATTCAGTGGGCATATAAATATATCAAATAGCCCACTTATTAATTATAACTAATAGTTATAATATAGTATCAGTAACACTATAGAATAGAAGACAGTATGAATTAAAGGGCTAAAGCATAGCCCTTATCAATTTAAGTCGTTAAGTTACGAATTATTTGCACACGAAATAGCTTTCTCAAACTCATTATTCCGTGTTAACCATAAAGAGAGCGCTTTTAAGGAGTCAGGGGTAAATTCATCACAACGAGCACTAATTTCGGCTGGCGTTAACCAATTCACCTCAACCACCTCAGACTCTTGCAATGCAAAAGGGCCATGGCTCACACAACTAAACAGACCGCCCCATATACGGCAGTTTTCGCCTTCATAATAAAATAAGCCATGTTCAGCAAACGGCACGCCTGCAATGCCTAATTCTTCTTCTGCTTCACGCTTAGCAGAATCTAAAATATTTTCACCTTGAGTCACCACTCCGCCAGCAGTCGCATCTAAGTAGCCCGGATAGAAATCTTTACTATCCGTTCGCCTTTGTACCAGTATTTTGCCCATTCCATCATGGACAACAATGTAAGTAGCACGATGGCGTAAGTTCTCTGCTCGCATCTGGCTACGTGTGGCCTGAGCGATAACCTCATTGTTCTCATCAACAATGTCAACCCATTCAACCACTTCGGTTTGTTCTTCCATCCTTAAAACCTTTTTTTAACCTGTTAACACAGTTTTTATGCCATAGAACTATTGCCGAAATCGGTCAAGCAAACAGTCTGTAACAAGGTATGCTTTTCACGTTCCCCTTGCAAGTGATAGCACACAAATTTGAGTATTGATTTCATGTTGCAGGAGCTTTAATAATAGGCTATTTACAGCAACAACAAGCGAATTTTTAGGAAATGCAATGCAGTCTCAGCAAATTTTCTGAGTAGCTGCTATAGTTAGCTCAGATAAGCTTTACACTGATTAGTCCAATTTTTCACAGGAGGCGATTATGCGGATACTTATTACCGGTGGTACCGGTTTAATTGGTACACCTCTCGTACAACGGCTTGTTGCTCGCTCTGATAAGGTAACAGTACTAAGCCGTTCCCCGCAGAAAGTCTACAGCCGCTTTTGTAAGGCTATCGAATGTTGGACTTCACTACAGGATAAGCAAGATCTCAATGATTTTGATGCTGTGATTAACCTTGCTGGGGAGCCTATCGCTGAAAAGCGCTGGAGTGATGAACAGAAAAAATTGTTGTGTGATAGCCGATGGAAAATCACTCAACGCTTAACTGAATTAATCGCTGCAAGTAAAACACCACCGCATACTTTTTTATCTGGCTCTGCGGTTGGTTATTATGGCGATCAAGGCCAAGCCGTTGTCACAGAATCAGAGCAGCCACACGATGAATTTACTCATCAACTCTGCCAACATTGGGAAGCCCTTGCTCAAAATGCGCAATCACCATCGACCCGCGTTTGTTTATTACGTACAGGCATTGTGATGTCATTAAACGGAGGCGCGCTCGCAAAAGTCCTTCCTATCTTTAAAATGGGGGCTGGTGGCCCAATTGGTCATGGCAAACAATTTATGCCATGGATACATATTAACGATATGGTCAATGCTATCTGTTTTTTGCTCGATAACCCAACTTTATCAGGCCCCTTTAATATGACAGCGCCTTATCCTGTCCATAATGACCAATTTGCCGCTATTTTAGGCGAGGTCATTAACCGCCCCGCTTTTGTTCGAACTCCCGCCTTTATGATTAAGGCCATTTTGGGTGAAGCAGCGACGTTAGTGCTTGGTGGGCAGCAAGCTATCCCAAAACGCTTGGAAGAGGCGGGTTTTCAATTTGAATATATTGAGTTAAAAATCGCCTTAGAAGATTTATTTAAAACGCGTGATAGTTCAACGAGCTAGTTTGAGCAGGCTACTGACCATTCACTGCGTCATGGTCAGTAGATTAACTAAACGGCGACAATTTATAACTGGCAATCGAATAAAACTACTTCCCTCCCTGCCAGCGGGTAAATAAATCTTGGTCTAATTCAATATCAAATTGATCGAGGATTCGGTTCACTGTTTGGTCAACAATATCTTGAATGGATTTAGGCTGATGATAAAAGGCTGGCATTGGCGGCATAATGACCGCTCCCATTTCAGCCGCTTGCACCAGTAACTTTAAATGCCCTAAATGCAGCGGTGTTTCACGTACCCCTAGAACGAGTTTTTTACCTTCTTTCAAGACCACATCGGCAGCACGAGTGACTAATGTATCGGTATAGCTGTGTACAATGCCAGAAAGTGTTTTCATGGTGCATGGCATAATCACCATACCCGTTGTACGAAAGGAGCCGGAAGAAATAGCCGCGGCGATATCGCGGCTATCATAATGATGATCAGCTAATTGCTGAACCTCTTTGACACTATAATGTGTTTCTAATGATAAGGTTTGACGGGCCGCTGCGCTCATCACTAAATGGGTTTCCACATTCTTAACAGGTTTTAGCACCTCTAATAACCTAACGCCATAGATTGCGCCACTTGCTCCTGTTAACCCAATGATTAGCTTCTTCATTCTGCTCCCCGCACGATTCGATATCACCAACAACCATAGTAGCAATTATCGCAATGAAAAGCCCTTAAATCTATCAACCACAATCCCAGTTATAGACCACTTTGCTAAAATCTTTATTTTTTAAATCTTCAGGATGAATAAAAAAGTTACCGACGCCAATATCGCCCCATAAAATGCCAGTTTCATAATCACTGTCGATTTGCAGTAACAATACATAGTCCTGAATTTCTTTACGATACTCTCTAGGGTCGGTTTGAGTAAAGAAAGGATAGCCGCCAATACGATGACCGTTCGACGCAAAGTGTTCATTGTAGGGTTCTAGCCATTCATCGTAAAAATCCTCGCCTTCAAACTGATCTTCGTAATCATACAGATCATCAACATCTAAAATTTTGCGGCCAAACTGAAAGTCGTTCGAGCTGATATATTGTGTCGCGGGTGTGAATTCGAGACTAAACTGCCCTTCTATTGGTGAGTAATACTCATCTTCATAAGCGGCTTCAATGGTGGAGAAGTCTTGTTGGAGTTTTGCGTTATCTTCAATAACACTCTCCCAATAGATGACGCGAAAACCGTTTTGGGTTTGTAGATCATCAAAATCCGCACCATACAAATCATCACCGCCGATAAAAAACTGCAATAATCCAGTTGTTGGATAGTTTTCAAGTGGCGGCATTTGTGCGAAATTAATTTGTGCCAATAGTTTTAAAGGAATGCCATCACTATCGACAGGAAAATCTGAGCCTAAAGGCAAATAAGGCATGCCACCAATACGACTTTCCCACAAAATCGGCTGTTCAACAGGCGTGAGTTGCATCTCTATGGTTGGTTTAGCTGTAGCCGTGATTTTATCAACAAAAGGCTTTAAGTTATCGGGTAAGGCTGTTAGGTCAATCATGAGAACTCCAGATGCATGAGGATATTCACAACAAGATACTCAATTAAAAACAGCAATATATCAGATATAACTGGAAATTTTTATTTTAATAACGTGCTTTTAATTCCTAACTTAAATATTGATTTCACAACGATTAATTACCTATTTTATCTCAAATAAGAGCCTAATATCTTTATTGTCTTTTGGTATCTGGTAATCAAATAAAAATCGCTTATGGTGATTAAATAAGAGCAAGAAACCGATTTCAGGTTAGCAACTGTTTTCATCACTGACTAATTTAAAGATTAAAATATATGCAGTTTTTTTGAATGTTTTTATTGAAAAGTATTTGTAGAATCAATCGCGGTGAATAAAAAAATGCCAGTAATCATCTCGCTGGCATTCTTAATATGTATAAAGAAATGATTAACCTTCGTTATAAATTTCTAGGTTCTCAATTTCATTTTGATCTTTAATTTTTAATTCATCGTCTTTACGGAGATTTTCTAAATAATCTAAGTAAGTTTGGTCAATATCTTTTGTGACATAGATACCATCAAATACAGAGCACTCGAACTCATTAATTTCTGGATTCTCTTCACGAACGGCATCAACCAAGTCATTCAGATCTTGGAAAATTAATCCATCTGCCCCAATCAGTTTACGAATTTCATCGACTTCACGCCCATGGGCGATCAATTCATTCGCGTTCGGCATATCGATGCCATACACATTTGGGAAACGCACTTCTGGTGCAGCGGAAGCAAAATAGACGTTTTTCGCGCCAGCTTCACGAGCGAGTTCGACAATCTGCTCTGAGGTCGTGCCACGCACGATAGAGTCATCCACTAACAATACGTTTTTATCACGAAACTCTGCACGATTTGCATTGAGCTTACGACGCACCGACTTACGACGCTCCTGCTGGCCTGGCATGATAAAGGTGCGCCCCACATAGCGATTTTTGACAAATCCTTGGCGATATGGTTTATCTAATATGTGGGCAATTTCTAGGGCGATATCGCAAGAGGTTTCTGGAATTGGAATAACCACATCAATTTGCAGATCTTCCCATTCACGGGCAATTTTAGCACCTAATTTCTGCCCCATACGTAGTCTCGCATTGTAAACCGAGATCTTATCAATAAAAGAGTCTGGACGAGCAAAATAGACGTATTCAAATAAACAAGGCGTTAATTGTGGGTTTTCTGCACATTGGCGAGTATACAACTGCCCCTGCTCTGTCACATAAACCGCTTCACCGGGTGCGACATCACGTAAGAATTCAAAGCCTAACGTATCCAACGCAACACTTTCTGAAGCGACCATGTACTCTTGTGCGCCGTTTTCTAATATGCGGCGCCCCAAGACCAATGGCCGGATACCATAAGGGTCACGAAACGCCAACATACCGTGCCCAATAATCAATGCAACACATGCGTATGCGCCACGCAACCTTTTATGCATTGCCGCAACCGCCGTAAACACATTGTTTGGCTCTAACGGAAAGTGGTCAAAACGGTCTAATTCATAAGCCAAGATGTTCAACAAAATCTCAGAGTCGGAGGTTGTGTTGACATGGCGGCGGGCGGTTTCAAATAAACGGCGCGTTAATTCATGCGCATTTGTCAGATTACCATTATGAGCAAGGGTGATACCAAAAGGTGAATTCACATAGAAGGGCTGCGCTTCTGATGCACTCGAACTACCTGCGGTTGGGTAACGGACATGACCGATCCCCATATTACCTTGTAGTCGGAGCATGTGCCGCGTTTCAAAGACATCTTTGACGAGGCCATTCGCTTTACGTAAGCGAATATTATTTTTGCCATCAATGGTAGCAATCCCTGCTGCATCTTGCCCACGGTGCTGAAGCACCGTCAAAGCATCATAAATTGATTGGTTAACCGGCGTAACACCGGCGATACCGACAATACCGCACATTTAGTCTTTCCTCATCAGCCAGACGGAGAAATATTCTCCGGTAGGAAACTTGACGCATTTTGCAGGTAGTCAAAGAACCACCTGATTATATGACTGAACTGCGGAATAAGTTCCGAACGTTGCCAATCCTCACTTTGAGGTAGGGGTGTAAAAGTATCGAGAAAAAAGAGTAATGCCGATACAATCAATACCCCACGCAACGCTCCGAAGCAGATCCCCAGAACACGATCTGTACCCGATAAGCCAGTCTTTTGAACCAGAGAACTAATGACATAGTTCACAACAGCACCGACAATTAATGTCGCGATAAATAATGCTGCAATGGCGATACCATTTCGTACCAGTATATCCTCAAAGCGCGTAAAGTATTCCGCCAAGTAAGGATAAAATGTACTAGCAACAAAAAAAGCACAACCCCATGTGATTAGTGACAACGCCTCTCGAACAAACCCACGGATCAGGCTTACCAATGCCGAGAAGCCAATGATGGCAATAATTGCGTAATCTAACCAGACCATATCTTATTCCAAAATTCGCACCCACGGCAGTGGCTGGAGTGCATTCTAACAGAAAACGAAAACGTTTGCGTAACCAATTTACATACAATTTAAAAAAACCAGCGGCGAAAAGAAAAATTCATCTTCGCCGCTGTAATTGATTAAAAGCTCAGGCTTTTTGTGATATTCCTATTTTAATATCATGGCTTAAAAGCCCTAATCTCTCCCTGTAGCCCCGTGATTGAACGTAGCTCAGGTAGTGCGCCTTCTAACAATTGCCTTGAAGCTTCTGGTCCGACAAAAATTCGCGTCAGTTGCCCATTGACTGGCCGTGAAGGTACGGTATAAACCTGATACCCTGACAACCTCAATTTTGCGACAATTTCCTCAACTTTTGCTGCATTTTTCAACGCCCCAAGCTGTACCACAAAAGCTTTACCTTGTGGGGCCTGTACTTCTGGCTTAGGCTCAGGTTTTGGCTTCGGCTCTACTTTAACCTCAGGTTTTGGCGTTGGTTTAGGTTCAGGCTTTGGCTCCACCTGTTTAGGTGCCTCAGCAGGGATATTCGGCACCTCTTGAGGTTGAGAGGCAGAATTTGCAGCGGCTTGTTGCTCACGCTGTCGCTGTTGCTCCTCCTGCTTCTGCTCGGAAATCGCTTCTGACAGCATAGCCTCAGAAGCTTGGCCTGACGCCGGATTTTGTGCCAGCGGTGCAATAGCTTCGATATCCTGTTCATCACCAGGTTTAGGAATAATAGGAATGGCCGCAAATTCATTTTCATTATATTTCTTATCGCCATCAAGTAGCGCAGGCAATACAATGACCCCCGCCGCGATTAAAACAATGGCACCGACAAGACGATTCTGAAATTTACTCGCCACCGATTTTATCCTTTTGAATTTTCTAACAACATCATTACGTGAGCGACCGTATGGAATGAGCCACAAACAACAATGATGTCGTTATCTGTTGCATCAAGGCACGCTTTTTGCCACGCGTCATCGACTGAATCAAATACTTGTGGTGAATCAAGATATTGACTCAACTGCGAGGCAGGCGCCCCACGAAACTCAGTAAGAGGAGCCACATACCAATCCGTCACTTGCTCTGATAAACAGGTGAGTGTACCTTGAATATCTTTATCTCCAAGCATTCCCACCACGGCTCTGACACGACGCCCTTCCACAGCAGGCAGTTGTGCTAAGCGGTTTATCAAATATCCAGCAGCGTGCGGGTTATGCGCAACATCCAAAATCATTAATGGCTTTTCACCAATAATTTGGAAGCGCCCCGGTAACTGAGCCGATCGCAAGCCGTCATGAATTGCCTGATCAGTGATTTTAGTCGCAAGTTGGCTATCAATCTCTTTAAGGCAACATATCACCCCCAATGCGGTCGCTGCATTTGCTAACGGCACATTAGGTAGTGGTAAATTCAGCCATTGGCATTGACGACTCTGCCATGCCCAACAATCTTGCTGTTGTTCAAATGACCAATCTTTATCCCGACGAAACAGCAACGCACCGATATTTTCGGCATGTTGACCAATTGACTGAGGCATATCAGGTTCACCGACAACCGCATAGCGACCACCGCGGAATATACCGGCTTTCTCAAAACCGATATGTTCCCTATCTGACCCTAACCAATCGGTATGGTCGAGTGCAATACTGGTCACCGCCGCGACATCTGCATCGACGATATTCGTCGCATCCAAGCGACCACCTAAACCCACTTCAAGGATCACGACATCCAATGAGGCTTGCTTAAATAACGTTAATGCCGCCAGCGTGCCATATTCAAAATAGGTTAAAGAAATATCGCCTCGCTCTTGTTCAATCTCAGCAAAGGCACGGCAAAAGTCGGACTCGGCCAATTCCGAACCTTGGATACGAACACGTTCCGTATAACGAACAAGGTGTGGTGAGCTGTAAACACCGACTTTCAGACCGGCAGCCATCAAAATAGATTCAATCGTATGGCAGGTTGTACCTTTACCATTAGTACCACCGACGGTAATGACGCGAGGTGCGGGTTGTGTTAAACCCATTTTGCGGGCGACTAAGCCAACTCGCTCTAGCCCCATATCAATATTTTGGCTGTGCAAGTTTGTCTGATAAGAGAGCCAAGCCTCCAGCGGAGACTCGGCATTAGGGATTGTAAACTGATTATTCATCATCTTTTTTATGCTTAGCAGAGTCCTTTACTTGCTCAGGAGCATCGATGACAGCATCGTCACTGGCGATATCGATTTTCACATCCTCTTCTTCGACGACTAATGTATCTTCAGTGGTATTAAAACTTGGCTTGTTAGTCAACATTGCCAATACATCTGCCAAGGTATCACGCATTTCAGGGCGACGAACAATCATATCAATCGCCCCTTTTTCCAGTAAGAACTCACTACGCTGGAAGCCTTGAGGTAGCTTTTCACGCACAGTTTGCTCAATAACACGAGGACCTGCAAAACCGATCAGCGCTTTTGGTTCAGCCACGTTGATATCACCTAGCATCGCCAAACTTGCAGAAACCCCCCCCATGGTTGGGTCAGTTAACACAGAAATGTAAGGTAACCCACGCTCTTGCATTTTGGCCAATGCCGCGCTGGTTTTTGCCATTTGCATCAGTGATAACAGCGCTTCTTGCATACGCGCACCGCCACTAGCAGAGAAACAAACCAATGGGCAGTTATCTTCTAGAGCTTGTTCAACCGCACGCACAAAACGTGCACCTACCACGGAAGCCATAGAGCCTCCCATGAAAGAGAACTCAAAAGCCGCCACGACAACTGGCATCCCTTTTAACGTTCCTTTCATTACGACGATAGCATCTTTTTCACCGGTCTCTTTTTGAGCCGCTGAGAGTCTATCTTTATATTTTTTGGAATCACGGAACTTCAGCGCATCTTTTGGCTCAAGCTCACTGCCTAATTCTGTTGTCGAGTTTTCATCGAGGAAAGCTTCAAGACGCTGGCGTGCATGAATACGCATGTGATGATCACATTTAGGGCATACTTGTAAGTTACGCTCTAATTCAGCCCCATAGAGGACTTGCCCACAGCTATCACATTTTGTCCAAACACCCTCTGGGATGTTGACTTTGTTTGATTGGGTCAAGTTACCTTTTTTTAATATTTTTTCAATCCAGCTCATTAATGGACCTTTTCGTCTGATTGATCTCTGACTTTCCTTAGCGAATTCAAGCAACAAAAATAATTGCCACATCAACTCACTCAGGTAAAACGCCAGTATGTAATTTTGTGCCATTAAACCACAATGGTACACCACTGTGGATAAAAACTTTTAAATCCGTTATGGATTATCACTTTTTTCAACCGCAACACGTTTTTCTTTCGCGGCTGCACGACGATGACGAATCACTTCGATCACCCCCGGAAGAATTGAAATAAAGATAATTGCCACTATCAATAATTTCAAATTCTGTTGTATAACGGGTAGATCACCAAACAGATAACCTGCATAAGTGAATGACAGTACCCATAATAACGCCCCTGTCACATTATAAAAGGCGAAATGACGATAAGACATTTTGCCCATTCCCGCAACAAATGGCGCAAATGTTCTAACAATCGGCACAAAACGAGCCAAAATAATTGCTTTACCACCATGCTTCTCATAGAAAGCATGGGTTTTTTCCAGATAAACACGACGGAATATTTTTGAATCCGGGTTTTTAAACAGTTTATCGCCGAAAATACGCCCGATCGCATAATTAACAGCATCACCAAGAATAGCGGCTGTAATCATCAATGCGACCATTAAATGTACGTTTAAATCATTGCTATCTAACGCGGAAATAGCCCCTGCGACAAACAGCAGCGAATCTCCCGGCAAAAATGGGGTAACGACCAGCCCAGTTTCGCAAAACAAGATCAGAAATAAAATACCGTACACCCATACACCATACTCAGCAACTAACTCTGCTAGATGGACATCGATATGCAAAATAAAGTCGATAATAAAACTGATAAACTCCATACAAACCTCATTATCAATAGCATCCATGCTATACTCATGATACCTTCAATGACGGCACTGTTGACTCTGGACATCCACACAAGTCACCTAGCTGCTTCTGAAATTATTTAGAGTATATAAAATTAGATTCACATCAGTTCGTCCGCTAAGAACAACGGCCCCATCACATTCGACGGTAAAGCGAATTTTTCAGGATAATCAACGGATACTAAATACAAGCCATCAGCTTTGGCAGTTGCCGCAGCTTTCGTTCTGTCTTTTAGTTCGAGCAATTGTGCCATCCAATTAATATCCTGATTACCGCAGCCAATTTCTAGCAAACTTCCCACTATATTTCTGACCATATGGTGAACAAAAGCATTGGCTTTAATATCCACCACGACATAATTACCGTGACGTGTGACTTGCACATGCATCACATTACGCCAAGGTGTCCGCGACTGACACTGGACTGCTCTGAATGAGGTAAAATCATTTTCTCCCAACAGAGCTTGCGCCGCTTCATGCATCTTTTTTTCATCTAGTGGATAGTGAAAATGTGTCACTCCACTGGACAAAATCGCTGGCCGATAACGGTGATTAAAGATGACATAACGGTAACGGCGTGCTGTTGCACTAAACCTCGCATGAAACTCTTCATCGACAGGTTTACACCAACGTACTGCAATATCCTCTGGCAAATGGGTATTGACTCCCATTGTCCATGCGGCTTCTTTGCGGATCACAGGGGTATCAAAATGCACCACCTGCCCCGTTGCGTGAACCCCTGCATCCGTGCGACCTGCACAAAATACATTAATCGGATGATTCGCCACTTTTGACAAAGCGTCTTCAAGACAGCCTTGCACACTTTTCACTTCCTGTTGGCGCTGCCATCCATAATAACGACTCCCATTGTATTCGATGCCTAACGCAATGCGAGACAACTTAGTTGACTCTGACATCAGTAAAACAACTCCTGAGCCAGTTTTTCAGCCGTTTCCACTGCCATTAAAGCGCCACCGAAACGCACATTATCGGCCACCGACCAAAATTGCAAAATTTCAGGGATACCATAATCATTACGAATACAGCCAATACTTAAGCGATCATTACCCGATGCTTCAGTGACCTGAGTTGGATAATCACCTTCTTCTGAGACCTGAATATCATCAAAACGTTCCAGTTCATCTCGAGCTTCTTCTACTCCAACAGGACGCAATGTTTCGAGATACACCACTTGAGCATTGCCATAAAACACAGGCGATTGAATAAAACTCACCGCAACAGGTAGTCCATCGTCTTGTAAAACTTTTCTGACTTGTTCAACTAAACGGCGTTCTTGCTGTACGCTGCCTTCCATATCTGCCAGCATAGGCAACATATTAAACGCCAATTGTTTACTAAAACGCCCTTCTTCCGCAGGAATACCGTTTAATAAGCGAGCACTCTGCCCCGCTAACTCATCAACAGCCGCTTTGCCATAGGAGGAAACAGACAACATGTTCGTTAAGGTGATACGGCCGATACCCGCCGCTTCAATCAATGGCTTCGTCGCACTAAGTAACTGACTTACATAACTATCCGCTAGTGCAATAATATTGCGGTTACGGTAATCAGCAAGCACATGAGGGTTCACGCTGGGAACAACTAAAGGTACGTCAGGTTCAAGCGCAAATACACCACTCGTATCAATCACGATGCACCCTTCTTGGGCGGCACGCTCTGCATAATATAAACTGGCTTCTTCCCCAGCGGCGAAAAACGCGATTTGAGCTTGTGACCAATCAAAATCGGTAGCGTCTTGAACTTGATAACTTTTATTATTAAAACGCAGGCTTTCTCCAGCGCTTCGTTCACTCGCCAATAGATGCAATTCGCCAACAGGGAACTCGCGTTCTTGTAATAATGCTAAAATAGCTTCACCGACAGCCCCGGTGGCTCCCAATAACGCAATATTCCAACCTTCAGTCATTGCTGTTTCTCCAAAAATATAACCATTAAATGAAATCATCTACGCGTCTTAATAAAAGGTTGATGTTACATTCACCAACCTTTATCGAGACACGCTGTGATCACTTAATTAAATGTGCATTAAAACCCAGTGCAGCAAGTTGAGATACCGTTTGTTCATCATCACAGTGCACTTCAAGAGAGGACCACTCACGGCGTTCTTGGTAGTGTTTACGTAATTTGTCAAATTCACCAGGGATTGCCGCTACTTCACGTAGTGCGGCATCATCGCGACGCACATCATACACCAGATGAACTAACCTTTTGAGTTGACTTTGCGTTAATTTACCGAGAAAAGTGATGGCGCTGATCTCCGGTTTCGGTAATAACGATGATAGCGCGATACGGTCCGGTTGACCTAAAAATTGGCAGTACGCTTCATAAACTTGAGTCGTACCGCGCGCTTTCCCTTCTAAGGTATAACCTGCGATATGCGGTGTGCCAATATCTACCCATTCTAATAATTCAGTGTCTAAATTAGGCTCTGGCTCCCAAACATCTAACACAACGCTCATGTTTTTGCCTTGCTTTAACAAAGACAATAGTGCTTGATTATCAACAACCTCACCACGGCTCGCATTAATTAAAATCGTACCATCACGTAAGTTAGATAAGCGTTCAGCATCCATTAAATGATAGGTTTTATCTGCGCCATCCATATTCAATGGGGTATGGAACGTTAGGATATCCGCATCAGCTAACAAGGTTTCCAGCGGTAAAAACGCCCCTTGTTCCCCCTTTGCTTTACGAGGCGGGTCACATAAAAGCGTTTTCACTCCCCAAGCGGATAATCGGTTAGCGAGGCGTCCACCCACATTCCCGACACCAACAATACCGACCGTTTTATCACGCAAATCGAAATGGTCACGTTCAGCAAGCATCAATAAGGCCGAAAAAACATACTCAACCACCGCAATGGCATTACACCCCGGAGCCGAAGAAAAGGCGATATTGGCTTCCTTCAACCATGCCGTATCTACATGATCAAAACCTGCCGTGGCAGTACCAACAAATTTGACAGGCATTTCACTTAATAGTGCTCGGTTAACTTTTGTTATCGAACGTACCATTAACGCATCTGCATCCAGAAGCTCAACTTCAGGTACTGGACGCCCAGGTACGGCTTTAACCTCACCCAGTTTGCTAAACAACTGCTGAGCATACGGCATATTTTCATCAACCAAAATTTTCACTTTATTCGCCCCAATCATGTCATTGTATGCTCAATGATCAACATACAAACTACTGTATGGTTGTTTCATTTTATGAGTGCTTATTTTGCCACGTTCCACGCACATTGCCTATGTGCGATTACTGTGATTTCACTATTCTTTCGCACGGAAACGGTCGGGAGTTACCCCTGAGATCTGTTGGAACATCGCAATAAATGCAGACGCTGAGCTATAGCCAACATCCAGTGCGACTTCATGTACGCTTTTCCCTCGTTCCAGTGCAGAAACGGCGTGCAAATAGCGTAAACGCTGACGCCATTCGCTAAACGACATTCCCAGCTCTTGCTGGCAACGACGCGACAATGTACGCTCTGAGGTGTAACTCCGTTTCGCCCAATCCGCAAGTGTGGTGTTATCGGAAGGGTCTTTTTGCAAAGACGCTAGGATTGGCGATAAGAATTTATCTTTGGTGATAGGCAGATACGTTTTTTGGCAAGGTGACACTGCAAATTGGTCAATCAGTACACTGGCTAATCGTATGTCCTCCTCCGTTTGTGGCTCGACGACCCCCCTTTGATAAAGATCGGCCATAATTGTTTGAAAAATAGGACTGAGCTTAATCACACCAGCACGGGATGATAATTTATCGCTAAAACGTTGCGCGAAATCGATAATACGAAATTTCACACTCTGCTTATTAAAGCTTGCATGCTGTGTATTTGCGGGGATCCAAACACAAAATTCCGGTGGTGCAAGGTAGTGTTTGCCTTCGACTTCCATTTCCATAATGCCACACACCACATATAACAATTGACCAAATGGATGGGAATGCGATTTGTACTCGCTTTGAGTATCAATTTGTTCATGGCGCAATGCAATGAATGCAGGTTCGATAATATTGCATTCATTAATCAGCCATGTTGGTGATTTTTGATCTTGTTGCATAAATGTTGTCTGAAAACCGTTATCGAATGTCTGGATATCAGTATATATAAAAAATCTGACAACGGTATACTAACGCCACTCATTAGGGAGAAACTTTTAATGAAAAATTTATTATTTCCGCTAATAGCGGTTTTACTTTGGTCAATGAATGCGATAGTGAATAAAGCCGCGGCAACCGCTATCGATCCCGCCGCAATATCCTTTTACCGTTGGGCATTAGCTCTGCTTGTCATGACTCCATTTGTGCTACGCTCTGTCTTGCGTCACTGGTCGATAGTCAGAAAACATTGGTGGCAACTCGCCATTTTAGGGGCGCTGGGTATGATGCTCTACCAAAGCTTAGCCTATTATGCCGCTCATTCTGTCAGTGCAACCTTTATGGGAATTATGAACTCCTTAATCCCATTATTAACCGTTGTCATCAGTATTTTTGTCCTGCGAGTGATCCCAACCGTTGGTATTTTTATCGGTACTCTGTTATCGCTGGCGGGTTTAACTTGGTTAGTCAGCCAAGGTAACCCTGCAACGCTCTTTTCCCAAGGATTAGGCACCGGTGAGCTGTTGATGTTGATTGCCTCTGCCGCTTATGCCTTATATGGCGTCTTAACTAAGCGTTGGGCTATTCAATTATCAAGTTGGGATTCACTGTATGTACAAGTTTTCTTTGGCGTTATTTTATTAATTCCCAATTTCTTATTGGCAGATGACGTGTCGCTTAACCGTCACAACATTGGTCTTGTGGCCTTCGCGGGTATTGCAGCCTCTATCCTCGCACCTGCATTGTGGATCCAAGGGGTTATGCGCCTAGGCGCCAATACGACCTCGATTTTTATGAATTTAGCGCCAGTATTTACAGCAATCATCGCTATCTTTGCGCTCGGTGAAGAGCTGCAAAGCTACCATTTAATTGGTGGTGGCGTGGTATTATTAGGTGTTATGTTAGCACAGCAATTACGTACCCCTCTGACTCATCTTTTTAAGAGCAAGAAAAAAATTGAGCAGAAAAAAGATTGCTTAAACGACTCCTAGCAGTAAAATTAAGCTTCAAGCAATGCAATGTCGTAATCCATATGCCCCACACTTGTGGGGCTATGTTTTTTATTATGACCTATTAATTAGAATAGTTTGAACTAAATATAAATAAGCAAAACATTCCGTTTTGGACAAGTTATTCGCTAAGCAATTAATATTATCAGGAAAAGGAAATTTTTTATTCCACTGCCGTTAGATATCGTGCAAATCACGGCATGCTGGCTAAAACAACCTGACGCAATTTTTGCTTCAGGTTTTCCTGAAAAAGATCAGTTTATTCTTTAATACCCCAAGCGTTAACAACTGTAAACTAGCATTGATAATATATAAGTAATCGCGTTTAAAATAATAGTACAACTTGATTTATGATGAATATGAAAAAGGATAACCATGCTCCCTAATATTAAGCCACTGATAACACCGACTGTGCTTTTAACTGCATTGATAAGCCTAAGTTTTATTCCATCAATAAGTCAGATATCACCACTATCACCTAGTTATGCATTTTCTCAATCCGATGCCCCCCAAAAGGATTTAATATCACTGACCGAAAGTGCCAATAATGACTTATCATCAACGGTTAATCTCCCTACTATTTTTTCAATGATTGTTGACGATCATTATGCAAAAAAAGCTTATTTACTGTATCAAATCTATAATGGTGACAAATATGGAAAAAGTTTAAAACCCGATCAATTGCAGGCTCAAAAATACCTTCAGCTAGCTGCCGAACTTGGGCATCAAGATGCATTAATCGAAATGATTGACCAATCAACCAACCTTTATAATGCACCAGGGAAGTATCTTGATAGTCAAGCCAAAAAATATATCAATATGCTGCTAGAAAAATATCCGAATTCTCCAAAAACACTGATCACTGTAGGAAACCTCTATGCAGACTATAGAAAGCATTTTTATAATCCTGAAAAATCATTTGAACTAATTCAAAAAGCTAGTGAAATCTCACCATCAGCAGAAATCAACTATGATCTCGCAAAAAAGTACGCTCTAGCGCTAGGTACAGAGCAAAATTTAAAAAAGGCGATCAGTCTTTTACAAGAAAATATTACGAATGATAAATTAGTACAAGATAGTCAATATGCATTAGCACGACTCTATTTTCAATTTGATGTATCCGATGAAATTGGAAAAGATTTCGTTATGGATATACTCAGAGAAAGTGTTGAAAGAAATAAGTCCGCCTTGTTTCCAGATTATAGCTTAGCGCATTACTATGCAGACTACCTTTTAGAACAAGATCCGATTAATAATAGAGAATATGCTTTTTCCTTATACAATAGAGCAAGTCATTATTTTACTGATGCGAATATACATCATGCATTAGCGCTAATAAAATATGAAAAACACGAAAAAGAACAAGCCGCCTACCTTATTTTATCAACTTTAAAAGCGGATCAAAAATATCATTATCTCACCACAATAGAGCGTCAAAACGCTTATAACTTGCTCTTTAAACACTTTCTTGACTATCCTGGAACAATTCAATTTCTTGTTGAACAGTCACTTAATAATGAGCAAGTAAAATCAGCTATTCAACCTCTATTAAAGCAAAACCCTGACGCAAAGTTTAAATATGCCATAGCGAATGTTAACCGTATGAGCATCAAGAATACAATTGATGACAAGGCGTTAGCATTACATTATCAAGACATAATTACAGCCGCAGAACTGGGTTCCATTGATGCAATGCTGTTTATTATTCATGGTAAAGTCGATGATGACCGTCTACCCGGAACTCTTTTTGATGATAATAGATTTGACCAACTCACGGGGATAACGAATGATGATCGTTGGATGTGGCACAATAAATGCGCTGACCAAGGAAGTAACCGCTGTTTAGCCGAACTTGGTTATCGCTACCAATATGGTAAATTTGGCGTCGAAAAAGACTATTCAAAAGCACTTAAATATTATAAGCGCATTCATATTACACCGGATAATTATGAATTTCTTAATTATGAATCCGATATGAAGCTTATTGAAAAAGAACAACAAAAATTCAATGAGCTACTCAATCAATACAACAATAATGATGCCGAAGCCACCCACAGGCTAGCCGATGTCTATCGATTTGGTAAATATGGGCAAAAAGAAGACAATGTTAAGTGGCTTAAATATCTAGATCAAGCAGCAAACTTAGGTAGTGCTAAAGCATTACATGAATTATGGTCCTATTATGAGGATGAAGGTCAGCTCGAAAAAAACAGAGCTAAAATCATGAGCTATTATAGCAAGCAGATCGCCTCTGGGAATCAATCTGCTGCTCTCACCTTAGGCTTAAATTATTTATATGGGTTACACCTTGTTAATGCGAACCGAACGAAAGCGCGTGAATTATTGAAGAAATCAGGTAAAGATGGTGAGCGCTATCTCGCTGAAATGGATAAGTTTGATGAGAAATATACATTAAAAGATAAAGATGCCACCACTAATTATCAACTAGGCGTTGCACACACATATGGTCGGGGCGCCAGCATTGATCATTTAAAAGCGAGGCAATTTTTTAAAACCGCAGGAGAACAAGGCCATCAAGAATCTGCTTACACATATATTAGGTCATTGCAAAATGGTATTTATGATTATAAAAAAAATCGCTGGATCGCAGAACCTAATTGGTATGAAGCTATTTCGTGGCTAAAACAATACCCTCTCGCATGTTGTCAGGAAGATGAACTGCTTCGCTATAATACACTGGTATTACCGGCTTTAAATAATGATATTAATGCGACATTAAAACTTTCTCATTGGTATATTGAGCAACAACAACATACTGCTGCGGCCTATTGGTATAACAAATTACTTGATAAAAAAGATTTAAATATCATTATTCCTGCGCTTGATAAAATCATTACGAATGATGGCAAAAAGCGTGAATTGTACTCAGCGGGAACCTTGAAAAATGACTTATATTCTAAAGTACACTTTGCGTCTTTAGCTGTAAATAATAAAAAAGTCGCTGCAAACCCTGAACTCTACCAGTCTATGATTCAATTTCTACATGAGGGATTAGGCTCAAGCGATCCTATCATTTCAGATCTTGCATTTACCTCTTTACTTACTGCCTATAGAGATGGAACCGAACAGTATAGTTATATATTCCGTCGCCCGATAAATGAGAAAGCGTATGTAGAATTATTGGAGTCACAGTCTAAAAATCGTGATGATGTTCTCATGTTATTGTCAGAATATTACACAACCCAAAATCCCCAAAAGGCTCTAGATTATGCTCAAAAGGCTTATGAAAAAGGTGATATCAGAGCAGCTAAATATCTATATAATTTTTATTATGCTCACCTTGATGTCAATCATGAAAATCTTAAGCGTACTACTCAATATCTCAAAAAATATCTCAATATGAGGGAAAGTGCTGATGAGAAGATTATCAATGAGCTTACTCTTCCTACTGAACATATAATCGGCATTGCTGATATCTATTTCGAAGGCTTTTACGATATGCCGCGAGATCTAGATAAGGCAATTGAGATGTATCAATATTTATTAAAATATGAACCTGAAATTGCTTTAGAAAAACTTTATGAGTCACATATCCTAAACGGAAATACCAATGAAGCTTATTACTATGCATTAATTCTCAATAAAGATACGGATAATGTCACCATGTTTAATACGCTAACAGATGTACAACGTGAAGCGATCAAAACACGTGTACAAGATTATTTTGATAACAAAAATACGAATAAATAAGTTAATTACAGCAATGAGGGTGCTAATGTTGATTATATTAATACCCTCATCTGACTTATCACTGGCTAGTTTGAAACACCACCTTTGCCAACAAACCACCGAGTTCTCTTCCCTTCAATAATTGCAGGTCGGTACCATGATAAATCGCAATATCTTTCACTAACGCAAGCCCGAGACCTGATCCTTCCATAGCTAATGCATTATTTAAGCGTGTAAATGCTTCCATTGAGCGACTGATTTTTTTATCGGGGATACCGGGTCCTGAATCTTCAACTTCTAATATGGTATGCTGTTTGTTTTCACTTAATAATATCCGTACCGTTACAATGCCGTTATCAGGGGTATATTTAATGGCATTATCGATTAAGTTCGCACACATTTCTGCCAATAAAATAGGCTCACCTTTAATCCATGATTGCTCTTGTCCTTCATAACCAAGGTCAATTCCTTTACTTTCGGCTTGCCCCAATCGTGTAAAACAAGCCTGTTGGACTAACTCCACTAAATTAATCGCGCGATAGTGACGAATAGCCTCTTTCTCATGCGCTTTTAAACGCGCGAGTTGCAATAACCTATCAGTTAAGACAATCGTACTGTCGAGGGTTTTATTAATCGCATGCAGACTTTGCTGCCGCTGAACTTCATTTGTACTATTCAGGGCAACCGACACTTGGGTTTTAAGTACCGTTAAAGGTGTTTTCAATTGATGAGAAGCGTCGGCACTAAAGCGCTCTTGGCGTTTAACCATCCGTTTTAGCCTTTCAATATAGCGATTCAGGGCGTCCACGAGTGGCGATAATTCAGACCATGGCAGAATATCAGGAATAGGTGTGAGATCATTAGCGGAGCGCCCCATCATTAACTGAGATAACTTTTTCAACGGCGTTAATAGCTTACTCAGTAATAAATAGGCCAGCACTAATGTCAGGAACACGACAGTACCTTGGCTCATTAATGAGGATATTAATAGTTGACGAGCAAACTCATGCCGCGAAGAGACTGTTTCAGCAACGCGAATTTGCACCATTCCCATCATGCCACCTTCATTTATCGGTTGATAAAACGTGGCCACACGGATAGGCAAACCTTTATATTCGGCATCATAAAAATAGACCAGCGCCGTATAGTACTGAGAGCGCATCCAATTTGGGGGGATTTCAGGTAGGTCATCATAGCCAGAAATCGTTTCACCATTAGGCGCAATCACTTGGTAAAACAATCGGTCATTAATATTTCGTTCGAAACTGTCTAAAACGACATAAGGAACATCAACAATCAAATGACCGTTTTCAACCTTTAGCCGCTCGGCAACAGTACGAGCCGAAGCCAATAATGTCCGATCATAGGCCTGATTTGCCGCGTTTTTGGCACTGTAATAGTGAGTATAAACGGAGAATCCCCCCAACATAATGAGGGGGATACCGAAAAAGAGCAGTAACTGATGAAAGAGAGAGCGTGGATGAGAGACTAATTTCATACACTACACTGCTCTAATCGGTATCCTAATCCGCGAAGCGTATTGATATTGACATCGGTTCCTGTGAGTTTTTTTCTTACTCGATGCACATACAATTCAATACTCTGTAAGTTAGCTTCATCGGACAATGAAAAAACCTGTTCGAATAATTGTGTCTTTGAGACAGGCCGCCCACGACGATGAAATAATGTATTAAGTACTGCGAATTCTCTTGGTGTTAAGGCCAGCGGCTCTTTATCCACTAAGAAATAGCCTTCTTCATGGTAGCAAAGTGAACCAAAACGTTGTGGCTCATTCACCTGCCCTTGGCTCCGCCGTAATAATGCTCTGATCCGAGCTTCTAATTCCGCTAAATCAAACGGTTTAGTGAGATAATCATCTGCCCCTGCATTTAACCCTTTGACCCTATCTGAGACATCTGAGTTTGCCGTTAACAACAACACGGGGATCTCTTGACCCCGTTTTCTCATTTGGGCAAGTACTTCTAACCCGCTGAGCCTTGGCAACGACACATCTAATACCACTAATGAGTAGCTTTCTGTTTGTAATAATTGATCAGCAATCGCGCCATCACTCGCAATATCGACAGCAAAGCCGGTCGAACTAAGCGCTTTTTGTAACCATAACGACAACTCGTCATGATCCTCAACCAATAATATTCTCATTTGTATGCTCTCAATTCATTCAATACTGAGTATACGTTCGCATTAACCCCTGAGAAATAAAATACTTAAGCACAATATTTTCAAGGTGGCTCACAAGAATATTATATGAATACAAATTAACATTAAATTAACAAGTTAAAACTACTAATAATAAACAATCTGATATTCATCACAAAAAAACAACTTCATTTGTTAATGAAAGGTAAATGAAAGCTTTATGAGCCCATGATGATGATTAGAAAAACAACAATGACATCTCTTTTTGTCTGCTTTTTTGTGAGGAAATAAAGAATGAAAAAAACATCATTAGCGACACTCGCTGCTGCCCTTTTCTTTGCTGGTCTTAACCAAGCTGCGGCTCTACCTGAGCGTACTGAATGTATCGCACCAGCAAAACCCGGCGGTGGATTTGATTTAACCTGTAAGTTAGTGCAAGTTTCCCTACTCGAAACCAAAGAAATTGAAAAACCCATGCGTGTTACCTATATGCCTGGTGGTATTGGCGCGGTGGCTTATAATGCCATCGTTGCACAACGCCCAGCCGAAGCTGGCACAATCGTTGCTTTCTCAGGCGGCTCACTGCTTAACCTAGCGCAAGGGAAATTTGGTCGTTACAACGAAAATGATGTACGTTGGCTCGCCAGTGTGGGAAGTGATTACGGCATGATAGCGGTTCGTGAAGACTCTCCTTATAAAAATCTAAAAGATCTGATGGAAGCATTCAAAAAAGACCCTAACAGTATCGTCTTTGGTGCTGGTGGATCGGTAGGTAGCCAAGATTGGATGAAGACGGCATTACTCGCGAAACAGATTGATGTGGATCCGCGCAAAATGCGCTATGTGGCCTTTGAAGGCGGTGGCGAAACTTTAACTGCACTGTTAGGTAATCACATCCAAGTCATGTCGGGTGATATGAGTGAAATGGCTCCTTACCTTAATGATGGGAAAGTGCGTGTATTAGCCGTTTATTCCGATAAGCGCCTTGGTGATGGCCTTGAAAATATTCCAACAGCGAAAGAACAAGGTTACGACATTGAGTGGCCGATTATTCGTGGTTTCTATATGGGGCCAAAAGTCTCAGATGAAGATTATAATCAATGGGTTGAAGCCTTCAAAAAACTCCAACAAACCGATGAGTTCAAGAAACAACGTGAGCTACGCGGGTTATTTGAATATAACTTAACAGGTCAAGAGCTGGATAGTTATGTCAAAAAAGAGATCGAGCAATACCGCGAACAAGCTCGTTCATTTGGCTTAGCGAAATAACGGAGGCCAATAATGAGCCAACGCATATTCGCCATTGTCTGGCTAATATTGTGTGGTATCGGCCTCTATATTGGCTGGGGGATACAAAGTGAATACGCCTATGAACCACTTGGCCCCCGCCCTTTTCCGATAGCCATACTTTCGTTAATGGCTTTATGCGCATTCATCTTACTTGTTGGTAAACAAGAAGCGATTGAATGGCCTAAGGCATATGTGTTACGTCGCTTAGTATTACTCATCCTTTCATTGGTTATCTATGCTTGGGTATTTGAGTGGCTAGGCTTCCCGTTATCGACCTCTCTATTGACTATCAGTATTGCGTTGCTGTTTGGCGCGACACCTATTGCTGCCATCATTTCCGGCCCAGTATTAGGTATCACGCTTTTTTATGCTTTCGACAAGCTACTGGATGTCACTTTGCCAATTGGCAACTTGTTTAATTAAGGAGATAGCCATGGAAACTTGGATGTACCTTTCACAAGGCTTTGAAGTGGCACTAATTCCACAAAACCTAGTGATCGCACTTATCGGTTGCTTTATTGGTACGGTTGTCGGTATGTTGCCTGGATTAGGGCCAGTAAACGGCGTTGCAATACTTTTACCGCTCGCTTTTGCCCTTAAACTGCCTGCTGAATCGGCTTTAATATTGTTGGCAACCGTCTACCTAGGCTGTGAATATGGCGGTCGAATCTCGTCTATTTTATTAAACGTGCCCGGTGATGCTGCCGCGATTATGACAACCCTTGATGGCTACCCTATGGCAAAACAGGGTAAAGGTGGGGTGGCGTTATCAATTTCAGCGGTAAGTTCCTTTATCGGCTCTACTATCGCTATCTTCGGGATCATTCTATTCGCCCCATTACTTGCACAATGGGCGCTGGCGTTCGGCCCCGCCGAATACTTTGCGCTCATGGTATTTGCCATCGCGTGCCTTGGCAGTATGATGAGCCAAAACCCAGTTAAATCCCTACTGGCTGCATTAATTGGCCTCGCATTCGCCACGGTGGGTGTTGATGCAAACTCTGGTGAGTACCGCTTTACTTTCAATAGTGTCAATTTATCGGATGGCATCCAATTTATTGTGCTCGTTATTGGGCTATTTTCCGTTAGTGAAATTCTATTGATGTTAGAAGGAACTGCAACAGGCCAAGGGCTGATCCGTAAAACAGGCCGTATGCTGTTCAATCGTAAAGAAGCTAAAGCTTGTGCTGGTCCTACGTTACGCTCCTCTTTTATCGGTTTTTTTGTCGGTGTCCTCCCCGGCGCGGGTGCTACCATCGCCAGTGCTATCACCTATATGACAGAGAAAAAAATCAGTGGGGCTAACAACCAGTTTGGTAACGGTGATGTACGAGGTGTTGCAGCGCCGGAAGCCGCTAATAATGCTTCAGCCTGTGGCTCATTTATCCCGATGTTGACCCTTGGTGTTCCCGGTTCAGGTACGACCGCCGTTATGATGGGCGCATTAACACTGTATAACATTACTCCAGGTCCTGGCATGTTCACGGAACAACCGGATATTGTGTGGGGATTAGTCGCGGCATTGTTGATAGCCAATATCGTTTTATTGATCATGAATATTCCATTAATTGGGCTATTCACACGCATGCTCTCTGTGCCACTTTGGTTCTTAGTACCGACAATCGCCACCATATCAGCCGTTGGAGTATACGCGGTTCACAGTACTACATTTGACTTACTACTCATGATGGGACTTGGCATATTTGGCTATATCCTACGGAAAATGAATTTCCCATTATCGCCGTTGATCCTTGGCTTTGTTCTTGGCGAGATGTTGGAACAAAATTTACGTCGCTCTTTATCTATCAGTAATGGTGATTTCGATATTCTTTGGAGTAGTTCGATTTCTCAATGCTTACTGGTAATGGCTGTACTTGTTCTCGCTCTACCACCAATTATTAAATTAATACGTAAAAAGCGCCAACACCAACCATCCACCCTCTCGGATTAAGCTTATATTATCTCATCGATTTCTCTGTAAACTTTGCCCCGACCGGTAGTTAGGGGCATTTTTTATTACTGAGCATCACATTGTATTTAGTACAAGGCGTTAAACATTCAGCAAGTCAGCCAATGTTCCCTTTACCTATTTATACTCAGTGAGCACTCTTAGACGACATTATTTGTTATGCTTAAATTGTTACAAGCTTTTTTTAAATGGCAGCCTAAGCCACTTCATCATAATCAATTTGTGACTGTATTCAATAACCTATACCAAATCAGTAGCGAGTACCCTGCCACAATAACGTATAAAGATAATGGTGAGCTATTAGCGAAGGCGGTTGGTAAAGTCCATCTGTATTGCGATGGCAAATTGGTACTACGCCTCACTAAGAATGTCAGTGTCATTACAATTGGCGTAGTGGATAACAAAGCAAAAGTGATTAATATTAAAAAAGATGTGTTCCGTTTTCCGTCAAATACATCATCATCACATCCGCCCTATTTATCACCAAGCAGTGATTCAGACAGCCATCATCATACAAGTCGTTCTGACGATAATCATAGTGGCCACTTTTCAGGCGGTGATTCAGGTGGAGGAGATTGTGGCGGTGGCGGCGGTGATTGACCATAAAAAAAGCGAGAATCGAAGTTCTCGCTTTTAATTTGATAGCGTGAAAGACCAATTAGCCTTTATATTTGCTCATCACTAACGTTGCGTTAGTCCCCCCAAAGCCAAAGCTGTTAGACATAACTGTCTCTAATGCTTGCTCTGTCGGTTTCGTAACAATATTCAGCCCTTGAGCTTTAGGGTCTAAGTTTTCGACGTTGATACTTGGTGCAATAAAGCCATGCTCTAACATTAATAAGCTATAAATGGCTTCGTGAACACCCGCAGCACCTAAAGAGTGCCCTGTCATTGCCTTAGTGGCAGAAATAGCGGGTGAGTCATTACCAAATACTTCTTGAATCGCTTCGAGCTCTTTCGTATCACCCACAGGGGTAGAAGTACCATGAGTATTGATGTAATCAACCTTACCATCAATGCCTTGCATAGCCATTTGCATGCAACGTACTGCACCTTCACCTGAAGGGGCAACCATGTCCGCACCATCTGACGTTGCGCCATAACCAACAATTTCAGCGTAGATATGGGCACCACGAGCGAGCGCGTGCTCAAGCTCTTCAACCACCACAATACCACCGCCACCTGCAATAACAAAACCATCGCGGTCAGTATCGTAGGTTCTTGATGCTTTGCTTGGAGTATCATTGTATTTTGTTGACAATGCACCCATTGCATCGAATTCACAGGTCATTTCCCAGCTCAGCTCTTCACCGCCACCTGCAAATACAACGTCTTGTTTACCTAACTGGATCAATTCAACTGCATGACCAATACAGTGTGCTGAAGTGGAGCAAGCAGAGCTGATTGAGTAGTTCACCCCTTTAATTTTAAAAGGTGTTGCTAAGCAAGCTGAGATCCCAGATGCCATAGCTCGTGTAACCATGTAAGGGCCTACACCACGAAGGCCTTTTGCACGCATACCATCAGAGCCAGCAACTTGGTTACGCGGAGAGCCGCCGCCAGAACCAACCACTAAACCAGTACGTAAATTCGAAACTTGTTCGTCTGTTAAACCCGAATCACTAATTGCCTGCTCCATAGACAGATAGGCGTAAACTGAGCAATCACTCATGAAACGGCGGATCTTACGATCAATCAGACCGTCAGTATCCATTTTTACATTACCCCAGACGTGGCTACGCAGCCCCGCCTCTTTGAATTCTTCTGAGAAAGTGATCCCGGAACGACCTTCCTTCAGAGAAGCCAGTACTTCTTCCTGGTTATTACCAATACTGGAAACAATACCCAGGCCAGTGATGACTGCACGCTTCATTCATTACCTCATGTCTTTTAATAATGTGAGTACGGGATTACAGGTTGTCACTTTAGCTTACACTTGTAAGCTGAACAAGTCCGATCAGGGTAAATATTTGTATTTTTTTTTCATCGAACATAATAACATTTTTGTTCAAAGGTAGCCTTGATGCCTGTTCGGCGCTAAAATTCAATGATTATTTGGATAAGAACAGGCATAAGTGTGAAAAAGTCAGCCGTGCAAACAGCCCGCCTTAGCTGGAATGATGAAGGTACGCCAGTATCAGAACAATTTGATGATGTCTATTTTTCTAATCAAGATGGACTTGAAGAAACTCGCTACGTTTTTTTACAAGGAAATCAATTTCCAACGCGCTTTGAAACACATCCTTTTGAAACCTGTGTTATTGCCGAAACAGGCTTTGGTACTGGGTTAAACTTTCTTACTTTATGCCAATGTTTTGAAGAGTTTAAGCAAAATCATCCCAACGCAAAACTACAACGCTTACACTTTATCAGTTTTGAAAAATACCCCCTCAGCCAAGAAGACCTAAAAGCAGCCCACAGCCGTTGGCCTGAGCTAGATCCACTCTCCCAAATGCTCTGTGAAAAATGGCCTGATCCCCTACCCGGTAACCAACGTATTATCTTAAAAAATGGGGAAATCATTCTTGATTTATGGTTTGGTGACGTAAATGAACAATTACCTCTACTTAATAGCAATTTAAACAATAAGATAGATGCTTGGTTTTTAGATGGATTTGCACCTTCTAAAAACCCACAAATGTGGAGCGAACAACTGTTCACTGCAATGGCTAAATTTGCCCGCCAAGGAGGCACTTTTGCGACCTTTACCTCTGCGGGTTTTGTGAAACGCGGATTACAACAAGCGGGTTTCACTATCAAAAAAATTAAAGGTTTTGGTCGTAAACGGGAAATGTTAACAGGCAGCTTAGCGGATAAGCATGACGAAATGATGACACCTTGGTTCGCTCGTCAGCCAGCTGCAATACCAACCGATGTTGCTATCATAGGCGGAGGTCTCGCCAGTTTAACCACCGCCTATGCCTTAAATCAGCGCGGTGCTAACGTCACGCTCTATTGCAAAGACCAACAAGTGGCACAAAATGCTTCTGGCAACCGCCAAGGGGCGGTCTACCCACTTCTCAATGGGCGTGATAACCCTCTAGAGCGTTTTTTCGTCAGTGCGTTCCCTTATGCGCACCGCTTTTATCGTCATCTTTCCCAATCGGGGATCCCATTTGATAGCCAGTGGTGCGGTGTTTCTGAGCTAGCCTACCATGAAAGAAGCCGCAAAAAGATTGATGCGATGCTGCAAACTGAGTGGCCTGCTGCGTTCGCAGCTGCAAAGACACGTGAGCAGTTAACCAAGTTAGCAGGTCTTGATGTTAACCATGCTGGTATTCATTATGCTAAAGGGGGATGGCTTTGCCCCGCTCAATTATGTGAAAGCCTTATGCGCTATCTCGCTGAAAAAGGCGTTCAATTTCATTTTAATCACGATGTTGAGCAATTACAGCATTCTGAGGAAGGGTGGACTTTATCAGCGAATGTTTCCGGCAAACAGCAACAATATTTGCATCAAACGGTTGTCATTGCTAATGGTCATTTACTTACCCAGTTTCAACAAACCCAACAACTTCCAGTGACCCCCGTGAAAGGGCAAGTGAGTCATATCCCAACGACACCATCATTAAGCCAACTTAACAATGTATTATGCTATGAAGGTTATTTAACCCCAGTAAATCCCAATAACCAGCAGCACTGTATTGGGGCAAGTTACCAGCGTAACCACTTAGATTTTGCATACAGTGAAGTAGACCAGCAAGATAATCGCCAAAAACTGCTCAATAGTTTGCCCGATGTGAGTTGGCCAGAAGAGGTTGATGTTTCTGCTCAACAAGCTCGCCAAGGGATCCGCTGTGTGATCCGCGACCATATGCCACTAGTGGGGAATATCCCTCACTTTACGCAATTAATGGCAGCTTATGAAAATTTACCTGAACAGATGGAAAAACAGGCAAATATTGTACTCGCCCCAACCTATCCTAATCTCTTTATCTTAGGGGCGTTAGGCTCACGAGGGCTTTCAACCGCGCCTTTGTGTGGTGAGTTACTCGCCGCACAAATCTTTAATGAACCACTGCCTTTAGATGATGAAACATTAGCCGCATTGCACCCTAACCGCTTTTGGGTGAGAAAATTGCTCAAAGGCCGTGAAGTTAAAGTGATGCTACAAGAAAACATCATAAAATAACTGAATCCTGTGCTCTATTGACGTAATAATATCGAGCGCTTTATCGCTTAAAAAGCGATATGAATGAACAGCAAAAAATAGCCGCATTCGTTCAATGCGGCTATTAACGTCTAAAAACAGTAAGTTACTGCTATCTTAATTCGGACGGACTATTTTAACCCTCATTGCACAACGATCAGCAGCATTAAACCCAGCATCAATTTCTTGTTGTAGAATTTCTTCTAGCTCAGTGGGTAGAGCCTCTTCATCAATGATAGAAAATCCAAAACGCTGATAATACGGTGCATTCCAAGGGATTTCACGGAAAGTGGTTAGCGTCACATAGTCAAAGTGATGTTGTAACGCATATTGGAGAATATGCTGAATTAATGCCCGACCTACGCCCTTACCCTGCCACGATTGGCACACAGAAATTTCACCAATATGGAGGCTATGCGTTAATTTGTCGACATTAATAAAGCCAATGGGCTGATCGTCATTATCTACCGCCACCCATTCCCTATTGTCCTGAATAAACTGTAGATGATCTTGCTCTGATTGCACTTCATCGTCAGCAATCCAAGCAAATTGATGATGACCACGAAAGACTTGCGCGGCAGAGCGCTCGATAGCAGGGAGTTTTTTTGCGTCGCGCGGCTGTGCTTGGCGAATATGAAACATAAAATAAACCTATAAAAAAGAGGAGCTTCCTCCTCTTAATAATCAATATAGTGTGTGATTAACGCACGTCATCCAGTAAGGATTTCCACATACCTAAAACCAGTACTTGATCTGGTGGGGTGAGCTCTCCCCCTTTAATTGCCTGCTGAATACTCTCTTCAACACGTTGATAAAGTGCATCAACACTGGTTTCATTCTCTTGTTCAAGCTCTGCGACAGCAAGGGTTAGATGCCCACGCAAATAGCCGCCCGCAAATAATTCATCGTCACTTGCGTGTTCGACCATATCATCAATTTTTGTCAGTATGCGTGTTTCAAAATCCGCAAGCATGCTTAATCCTTACTCTCGTTAATGTGTCATTAGGCAAAAATATCTTCCGGATAAGGGAAGTCTTCTGCACAAAGTGGTGGAGTATTGTAAAACGTTTGTAACGCGTTCACAAAGCGTAATGGCCTTTCAGGAATACCATTTGCTAAATATTCCATCACTTGGGCATGTACTTTGCGCTGAAATGCGATACGGTCAGGCTCAAAATCCCCTTCTAGATTGTCGCAACTGACATTAAAAGGAATGCCAGCCGCTACACAAAATAACCAATCTAACGCCTGAGGTTTGATTTCAACGACTTCAAATGCACATTGCGTTTTTTCATCACGACCATCGGGGCAATACCAGTAGCCATAATCGACTTGCTGGCGTCTTGCCTCTCCCGCAATGCACCAATGCGAAATTTCATGCAGTGCGCTGGTGAAAAAACCATGTGCAAAGACAATGCGATGATAAGGTGTTTGCTCATCGGCCGGTAAATAAACTGGCTCATCGTCACCTTTCACCAATTTGGTGTTGTACTCTTCGCCAAAGCACTGTTCAAAAATATCAATCAACTGCTGATAATGATGTTTAATCATGGAAATTCAAATCATTTTAAAATAATGAAACAACCCAAGCTTTGATAGCATCGCCATGGCTGTCATGGAGCAATTTAATACTCATCAGCAAAGAGATGATCACAATCATTGGCCTGATCAATTTTTGCCCTTTCGTTAACACCAAGCGAGCGCCTAGTCTTGCGCCAACCATTTGGCCGATAAGCATAACAAAACCGAGCACCCAAAGAACATGACCTCCGATAATAAAAAATATTAAAGAGCCAAAATTTGAGGCAAAGTTCAGTAACTTAGCATGGGCAGTCGCTTTAGCAAGGTTATACCCCAACAATAACACATAGCCTAATGCTAAAAATGACCCAGTTCCCGGCCCAAATGCGCCATCATAAAAACCCATCGTCATACCAACAGCAACCCCAAAAACAGGCATACTAATACGTTGCTTACGATCTTGTGCACCAATTGACGGTGTTAACAAAAAGTACAGGCCAACGCAGATAACCATGATAGGCAAAAGCTGTTTGAGAAAATCCGTATTAATCATTTGGATCAAGATAGCGCCTAACATGGCACCAATGATCGTCATGATAAAGGGGAACATTTGCTCTCGTAAGTTAATCGCTTTACGTCGAACAAAATAGAGTGACGATGAGAACGAACCTCCAACTGCTTGGAGTTTGTTAGTTGCAAGTGCCTCAACAGGCGTTATACCGACAGAAAGTAATGCAGGGATGGTTAATAACCCCCCGCCGCCAGCTATGGAGTCAATAAATCCCGCGAACAATGCAACACAGAAAAGTAATAAATAAATTTCAGGTGCAACAACAGTCAGCCAATCCATTTTTAATCCAAGTAACAGAATTGCCATTACGGCGATACGTAATCTACTCTGCCGCTGATAAACAAATACAAGCCCACAGAGTATCACTGCCCAGATGAGGTATTTTTAAGGAGGCGTCATCCAAACCTTCATATTAACAATAAGGGAGACGATGCCCCCTTACGCACTCTTTACGACAATCCTGAAAATGGTTTCATTGTGGGTATAACATCAGCACATTGCCCACGGTGACGCAAATAGTGGTCCATCAATACAATCGCCATCATTGCTTCTGCAATAGGTACGGCTCGAATACCAACACAAGGGTCATGTCGACCTTTGGTGATCATTTCGACTTCTTCACCATCACGATTTAGCGTTTTACCTGAAACGGTAATACTGGAGGTTGGCTTCATCGCGATATGCGCAATAATAGGTTGGCTGCTACTTATCCCCCCTAAAATTCCCCCAGCGTGGTTTGAAGTGAAGCCCTCGCGAGTGATTTCATCGCGGTTTTCACTCCCTTTCAGGCCAATTACTCCAAAACCATCCCCAATTTCAACCCCTTTAACAGCATTAATACTCATTAAAGCATGAGCAATATCTGCATCTAAGCGGTCAAATACAGGCTCTCCCAATCCTGCTGGTACATTCTCAGCCACGACAGTCACTTTCGCGCCAATCGAATCTCCCTCTTTTTTTAGCCCTCTTAGTAACTCATCTAGCGCTTCTAATTGACTAGGGTCAGGGCTGAAAAAAGGGTTTTGCTCAACAATAGACCAATCTTTGATTTCACATTTCACTGGCCCCATTTGTGTCAAACAGGCACGTATCGTGATCCCCAATTTTTCTTGTAGGTATTTTTTAGCGATTGCTCCAGCCGCAACACGCATAGCCGTTTCACGAGCAGAAGAGCGCCCGCCTCCACGGTAGTCGCGCTGACCATATTTTTGTTCGTAGGTATAATCTGCGTGCCCTGGTCTAAAGACATCTTTAATTGCGCTGTAGTCTTGAGAACGTTGATCGGTATTTTCAATCAATAGGCCTATGCTGGTTCCCGTAGTGACACCATTAAATACCCCAGATAGAATTTTGACCTGATCAGGCTCTCGACGTGCAGTAGTATAACGAGACGTTCCCGGACGGCGGCGGTCAAGATCCCCTTGTAGATCGGCTTCTGTTAATGCTAGCCCTGGTGGCACACCATCAATGATGCACCCCAAAGCCAAGCCATGAGATTCCCCAAAAGTGGTAACCCGAAACAGTTGCCCTATTGAATTTCCTGCCATACCAAATTCCTAATTAATATTTCATGATTGTTATTTTGATGTTGTGGTTGATTAGAATGCCGCGCAATATTTTCTTAATCAATATAAAGTTGAAAATGAGCATGATGTTCAACTAATTGCTCACGCGTCAACATAAATACTCCATCACCACCATACTCAAACTCTAACCAAATAAAGGGAATTTCTGGGTATTGTTCAATCAGATGTACCATACTGTTACCGACTTCGCAGATCAATACACCCTCATCACTCAGAAAGCGTGGTGCATTTGCTAAAATACGACGCACCAATTTTAAACCATCGCTTCCCGCCGCTAGCGCCAATTCAGGCTCAACGCGGAACTCTTCCGGTAAATCATCCATATCCTCAGCATCAACATAAGGTGGATTAGTCACAATTAAATCATACTTAACGTCAGGCATATCCCTAAACAGATCAGAGCGGATAGGAATAACGCGGTGCTCTAAACCATGATTCGCAATATTGTGTTCAGTAACGGCAAGCACATCGGTCGAGATATCGACCGCATCCACTTCCGCTTCAGGGAATTCATACGCACAGGCGATTGCGATACAGCCACTCCCTGTACACATATCAAGTATCGTTCGCGGCTCATCAGCCAACAAGCCAACAAAATGGTTGTTGATAAGCTCTCCAATTGGTGAACGAGGAATTAATACACGCTCATCCACATAGAACTCATGTCCACAGAACCACGAACAGTTAGTCAGGTAAGCCACTGGAACACGCTCATTAATACGACGCAATACACGTTCAATGATACGATGACGCTCCGTTGGAGTCAGGCGCGAGGTCAATAGTTCATCCGGTACATCAAGAGGTAAGTAAAGCGTTGGTAGCACTAATTGTAACGCTTCATCCCATGCATTATCAGTACCGTGACCATAATAAACATTGGCAGCATTAAAGCGGCTCATTGTCCAACGTAAAATGTCCTGAATGGTATGAAGCTCAGCAACAGCTTCATCAACGAAGATCTTTTCCAAGAAGGGTTTCTCCAGACTGTATATCGAAAGTGTTCAAGTTTGCCACGAAGTGAGACACAAATCAGCAGATTAATACAATAAAATCGCGAGGAAAACAGAGGGGAAGCTATTTAATGTCAAGAGGCCCCCTGTTTAAACTGGAGGCCTCTTAGGATAAGTCGTTATTCTACCGACTCAGCGTTGTAATTTACGTCAGTCTCCGCATTGGGTTGTTTAACCCACAGTGCATAAACGACGGCTAAAATCACCAACCAAACAATACCCACATATAAAGCAATACGTGTATCTTCAAAATAACCGAGTACCCCAAAGATAAATAGCATAAATATGATGGCAAGTGCTGGACCAACTGGCCATAATGGTACAGGGAATTTCAGTTTACTCACCTGCTCTGGCGTCATTTTGCGGCGCATGGCTACCTGTGATACCAAGATCATCAGCCATACCCAAATCGTGGCAAAGGTTGCAATCGATGCAATCACTAAGAACACTTTTTCAGGGATCAGATAATTCAATACCACCCCAACCAGCAAAATAATTGACATCACCAGTACGGTCATCCATGGCACACCATTTTTGGTCAGTTTAGTGAATACTTTCGGCGCCTGCCCTTCGTGTGCCATACCATACATCATACGGCCCGCCCCAAAGATGTCACTGTTGATAGCGGAGATTGCTGCGGTGATCACTACCACGTTCAAAATGTTTGCGGCCGATGCAATGCCTAGGCTATCAAAAATTTGTACGAATGGACTGCCTTGGTGACCAATTTGATTCCAAGGGTAGATACACATTAAGACAAATAAAGTTAAGACATAAAAGAGTAGGATACGAATTGGTACCGCATTGATAGCACGAGGAATTGTTACGTCAGGATTTTTAGCTTCACTTGCCGTAATACCAATGACTTCAATGCCCCCAAAGGCGAACATTACCACGGCAAACGATGCGATAACCCCTCCGATCCCATTTGGCATAAAGCCACCGTGCTCAAATAGGTTTGTAATACCGACTGCATGCTCAGAGGCTTGCCCAAAGCCAAACACCATAATCGCCGCACCGCCGATGATCATCGCGATAATTGCAACAATTTTGATGATAGAGAGCCAGAACTCCATTTCACCAAATACTTTTACATGACAAAGGTTAATTGCCCCGATAAAACAGATGATACTCAAAACCCAGATCCACTGAGCGACCTCAGGAAACCAGAGCTTCATATAAAAACCAAATGCGGTGACGTCTGCTAAGCAGACAATGAGCATTTCAAAAACATATGTCCAACCAGCAAAAAAACCTGCTCGTGGACCTAAATAGTGACTTGCATACTGTGAGAAGGAGCCAGCAAGGGGGTTATGTACCGCCATTTCCCCTAGGGCGCGCATCACCATAAAAACCGCCGCGCCACCAATAATATAAGCAATTAAAACCGCAGGGCCTGCCGTCTCAATCGCTTTTGCTGAACCATAAAAAAGACCTGTACCAATCGCTGCCCCGAGGGCCATAAACCGGATGTGACGCGCAGAAAGTCCACGCGTAAGTTTTGTTGTGCTTTGCATGATTTATCCTTCGTTTTTTATATACCCTAAATCATTCAAGCCACTTATCAGAATGATGAGTAGACACTAGCTCACTAAGGTGACAGACAGATATCTATCTCTCATGTCGCTTGAAGATTAATGGGTACTATTTTTAATAATGGTCGTGCAGATAAATACTACAAGCGGCCGATACATTGCCGACCGCTTATTATTTGCGTGATGTATTATTTAGGAAAAACCGAGTTTTCAGGGAACAATGTTGATAGCTTTTGTTCCGTAATGAGCTGAATTGCCGCATCAATATCAGGGGCAAAATAGCGGTCTTTATCATAATACGCGACTTTATCACGCAATATGTGACGGGCTTTTTCTAATACCTCGCTTGATTTTAAGCCCTCACGAAAGTCGATCCCTTGACATGCCGATAACCATTCAATGGCTAAAATGCCTGTCACATTTTTTGCCATTTCCCACAAGCGGCGGCCTGCTGCTGGCGCCATAGAGACATGGTCCTCTTGGTTTGCCGAGGTCGGTAAACTATCAACACTGGATGGATGTGCTAATGCTTTATTTTCACTCGCCAATGCTGCCGCAGTTACCTGAGCAATCATAAAACCAGAGTTGACCCCGCCATTATTAACGAGGAATGGTGGCAATTGAGACATGTGCGTATCCATCAATAACGCAATACGTCGTTCAGACAGTGCACCGATTTCGGCTAAAGCAAGCGCGATGTTGTCCGCAGCCATTGCCACTGGCTCCGCGTGGAAGTTACCGCCAGAGATAATGTCACCATTATCAGTAAAGACTAATGGGTTGTCAGAAACAGCATTCGACTCGATTAAAATTACCTCAGCCGCTTGACGAATTTGCGTCAAACAGGCCCCCATCACTTGAGGCTGGCAACGTAACGAATAAGGGTCTTGTACTTTAACGCAATTTTCATGAGATTGAGCCAACTCACTCGTTGGTGTTAACACCTCACGAAATAGTCTTGCAACATCAATTTGCCCTTTTTGACCACGCACCTCGTGGACGCGCGCATCAAATGGTTTGCGTGACCCCAATGCCGCTTCCACACTCAGAGAGCCACAAACAATACCGCTTAGCAGTAAGTTCTCAGCTTCAAATAACCCTTTTAGCGCAAACGCCGTTGATACTTGGGTGCCGTTTAATAGTGCTAGACCTTCTTTCGCTTCCAGTTTCAACGGTTTTAGCCCTGCTTTTTCAAGTGCCGATTTAGCGCTGAGCCATTTACCTTGATAGCGTGCTTTCCCTTCACCAAGTAGCAGCAAACTCATATGCGCTAAAGGTGCTAAATCACCAGAAGCACCAACTGAACCTTTAGCAGGAATAAAGGGATAAACTTGGTGATTCACTAACGCGATTAGGGCTTCAATCACTTCTAATCGAATACCAGAGAAGCCACGAGCTAAACTATTAATTTTTAAAACCATAATCAGACGAACCAATTCGTCATCAAGCGGTTCACCCACGCCCGCTGCATGTGACATCACAATAGAGCGTTGCAGCGATTGCAGATCTTTTGCAGCGATTCGGGTATTGGCTAATAAACCGAATCCTGTATTAATACCGTATGCCGTCTTATCTTCAGCAATAATCTTATTTACCGTTGCCACACTTTTTTCGATTGCCAAATGAGAGCGTTTATCGAGAGCAACCGTTACAGACTGTGCAAGCACAATACGCAAATCATTCAGTGACATTTTTCCTGGATGGATAGTTAACTTAGTCATGCCCGGCTCCTCTTAGCGTGTTTTTAACATCGGTAGGTTAAGATTTTTTTCTTGTGCGCACTGAATCGCTATATCATAACCCGCATCAGCGTGGCGCATGACACCTGTCGCTGGGTCATTGTGTAGAACACGAGCAATCCGCTCAGCAGCTTCATCAGTGCCATCGCACACAATCACCACCCCTGAATGTTGAGAGAAGCCCATACCGACCCCTCCACCATGGTGTAATGAAACCCATGTTGCTCCACTTGCTGTATTCAATAAGGCATTCAGTAAAGGCCAATCAGAGACGGCATCTGAACCATCTTTCATCGCTTCTGTTTCGCGGTTTGGGCTGGCAACTGATCCTGAATCAAGGTGATCTCGACCAATCACGATCGGCGCTGAAACTTCACCGCTTCTTACCATTTCATTAAAAGCTAAACCTAATTTCGCCCTATCCCCCAAGCCAACCCAACAAATACGTGCGGGTAAGCCTTGGAAACTGATACGTTCACGCGCCATATCTAACCAACGATGTAAATGCTTATCGTCAGGTAAAAGCTGTTTTACTTTTGCATCTGTTTTATAAATATCTTCAGGATCACCGGATAACGCCACCCAGCGGAAAGGACCAATACCGCGACAGAATAATGGGCGAATATAAGCAGGTACAAACCCAGGGAAATCAAAAGCATTTTTGACGCCCATTTCAAGGGCCATTTGACGGATATTGTTACCATAATCAAATGTTGGAATGCCTTGTTTTTGGAAGGCGAGCATCGCTTTAACATGTTCAGCCATCGATGCTTTTGCTGCTTTCGCTGTGCCTTCAGGATCTTTCACGCTACGCTCGCGATACTCTTCCCAACTCATCCCAACAGGTAAATAACCATTGAGAGGATCGTGAGCACTCGTTTGGTCGGTAACCATATCTGGGCGAACGCCACGTTTCACTAACTCTGGTAAGATTTCAGCCGCGTTAGCACATAAGGCGATTGATACAGCTTTCCCTTCCGAGGTGTATTTTTTGATACGCGCCAATGCATCATCCAGATCGGTCGCTTGCTCATCCACATAACGGGTACGCAAGCGAAAATCAATACGGCTTTGTTGACATTCGATATTCAGTGAACAGGCACCCGCGAGTGTTGCTGCTAACGGCTGCGCCCCGCCCATACCGCCTAACCCTGCCGTGAGTACCCAGCGCCCAGTTAAGTCACCATTATAATGTTGGCGCCCTGCTTCAACGAAAGTTTCATAAGTCCCTTGAACAATGCCTTGGCTACCAATGTAAATCCAGCTACCCGCCGTCATTTGACCATACATTGCCAACCCTTTCGCATCCAATTCGTTAAAGTGTTCCCAGTTAGCCCAATGTGGTACAAGGTTTGAGTTTGCGATTAATACGCGAGGGGCATTTTCATGGGTTTTAAAGACGCCAACGGGCTTGCCAGATTGGACCAGTAGAGTTTCATCACTCTCTAAATTTTTAAGTGTTTCAACAATTTTGTCATAGCACTGCCAATTACGTGCCGCACGACCAATACCGCCATAAACGACCAGTTCATGTGGATTTTCGGCAACATCAGGATCTAGGTTATTCATCAGCATACGTAAAGGGGCTTCAGTCAACCAGCTTTTCGCGCTGAGAGTGTTACCTCGTGGTGCTCTGATATCACCATTTCTGTATTTATTATTTATCGTTGTCACATTCATACCCTCTTTCGATAGATTCAGCTTGTACTGATAACGTCTTTATATAGGTATAGTTGTATATACATGTACAATCAATACCCTATTTAACATCAAAATTGAGAATGAAATGCAGATAAATAATAATTACATATTATATTTCAATGGATTATGAAAAAACCACATCAAATTGGTGGTTAAATTTTCTTCTAAATCTGCCAGTGAGATCACATTAAATTTACAATTAATTCACATCTTTCAAGGGTTTTAGCGGGAAATATCAAAATTCACCATGAGATTAAGATAAACCTTCTACTCATGGTCAATATAGACGTAATTTTCAACATTTATTCGATAAAATACGCTAGGAAAGCAACCCCATAAAATAGCGTTGCCTTGAGATACTAAGAGGTAAAATGCCCTTTCAATTTATAGCGATGCCCCGGAAATAATAATTTCGTGCTAGTCACCACAAATGATTGGGACCATGTACGTCTTGAAATTAATAAGCAAGAAGAGCCTAACGCAATATTCAGCCATTTAGCGGCGCGCTCATCGGCTTCAATGGCCTCAACGATATGCTCACCTTCTGTTAATGGCGCCACCATTGAAAGGTAGTCATGAGGAGTGATGGTCAAAAAGTCTTGTTGTAGATAATCAGGAGCCGCTAGCGCATTGACATACCGATCTTCAATTTGCACTGGTACATCATTTTCGTAATGAATAATAATTGAATGGAATACCCTTGTTTCAGGGGCGATATTCAATTCCGCAGCCAACGAAACCGATGCAGCAACCTCTTCTAGCTTGATAATTTTACAGCTATATTGATGATTTCTTGCCAGAATTTCGGACTCGATGCTATGAACTTCAAATAGCGCTGATTGGCCTTTTGGCTCTGCGACGAATGTACCGACCCCTTGAACCCTAACTAACAGCCCTTCTGCTGTCAGCTCCCTTAATGCACGATTTGCCGTCATACGGCTACATTCGAATTGTTTGACCAATTCAGATTCCGAGGGAACACGATCATTCGCCTGCCACTCACCTGTATGGATTTTTTCTGTTATTAACTGTTTTACTTGCAAATAGAGCGGGATCGGGTTGTCTCTATTACCTTTTTTTTCTGCTGTCACAATCGTTTCCATTTTAAAAAGTAAAATGCCAAACCCTTAAAGTAAAAACTTAGGGTTACCGTTATACTATTAAGTTGTGCTATCAAATAGCGGATATTCTGACAGTCGCAAATAAAACTTAACCCTCTGTAAATATCCTACAAGTCTATTTACCAATTAAAGGCTAACAAAAACCCCTTACGGCATATATTACCACACAACAAATTGATAATGTTGGCAACACCAAACAATAGGAATTTTATGATTTAATGAATTTCTAACAAAAATAACTAATAATCAGCTGATTTTATCGACATTATTCTATTTGAAGGAACGGTTTATATTCTCATCCCGTTCCTACTCCACCAGCGTGCAAACTATCTGATACTTTAATTCACTTATGAGTTATGATGACTAATATTGCCTTGATAAACTCGCATATATAATGGCTGGCTACCTTGCTCATAAATCATCTCAACGGGGTCAACCGCATTCCAAACCACAAAGTCAGCCTGATAGCCGACCTTAAGCTGTCCATGGCTTGCCTCGCGACCTAATGCTTTCGCAGCATGACAAGTAACTCCAGCCCATACTTCTTCAGGTGTTAATCTAAATAGTACAGCAGCCATATTCATGATCATACGTAGTGAAGCGAAAGGGCTTGTGCCAGGGTTAAAATCCGTTGATACCGCCATTGGTATTTGATGTTCACGCAACAGTTCTATAGGTGGCAATTTTTTCTCTCTCAAGAAATAAAAGGCGCCCGGAAGTAAAACGGCTACTGTTCCACTCTCTTTTAGTGCACGAATACCATTAAGATCAAGATACTCAATATGATCAACCGACAACCCCCGATAACTAGCAACCAGTTCGCTGCCTCCAAGGTTGGACAACTGCTCAACATGCCCCTTGACTGGGATCCCCAATTTTTGTGCGGCTGCAAATAGTTTTTGGCTCTGTTCTAGCGAAAAGCCCACCGTCTCACAAAAGACGTCAACGGCTTCAAATAACCCTTGCTGCCACAATGTTGGCATAATATCCGTACAAATTAGATCAATATATTCATCAGCTTTATCTTTATACTCAGGCGGTACCGTATGCGCTGATAGCAAAGTTGAACTGACTGTTACTGGGTATGCTTCGGCTAATTTTTTGGCAACCATGAGCTGTTTTTGCTCACTCTTCAAATCCAAGCCATAGCCTGACTTCATCTCAATGGTTGTGACACCTTCACGGATCAGCGCCTCTAATCGCGGTTGTGAAACCTGATAGAGTTCATCTTCATTTAACGCTCGCGTGGCACGTACAGTAGAGTTAATCCCACCACCTTGTTGGCTAATAGTCTCATAAGAGACACCATTCATCCGCTGCTCCCACTCGGCCGCACGATTGCCACCAAAAACCAAATGCGTATGGCAATCAATTAAACCTGGTGTAATTAAGCGCCCTTCTAGATCCACTACTTTACAATTAGCTGTATCTAACTCACCTTTTGGTTCAATCGCCACGATCTTATTCTCTCGCGTGACCATATCGTGATTTTCTAAGAGTCCATATGCCACGTTAGATCCCAGATCCATTGTAGCAATGCGGCCATTTCGCCAGACGACATCATGAGCAAGTGTTTTAAATGACATAACAGATCCTATGGGTTTAATAAGTACATTTACCACTGCAATAGATAACAGGTATATATATGTATATACAATTAGTCAATACGGCTACAATTGTCAATGTAAACTGCCCATAACGTTAAAATTTTGTTAGTTAAATCTTATAATCCACAGCTATAACCTTCGTCACCAAAAATAGGTTACACTAATGTAGATAAGTACTATCTGAAAAAGATAATTAAACAGCTAGCTAAGATAATTAATCGAATGAAAAATAAATTTGAATTAGACAAAGATGACATTCATCTATTTAAAGAAGCTATTCGCGGCACAAAAAAGATAGCACAAGATCAAATCTTGCATACTCCTGTGCGAACAAAAGTCACTCATCCTTCAAGTAAAAAAGTCCAACAAGAACAAATCGATGCTTCATTTTATTTTTCAGATGAATTTCAACCTCAATTGGAAGATGAAGGTCCAACTCGCTATTTGAAACCCGGCTCTAGCCCTTACGAACTGAAAAAATTGCGTCGAGGCGATTATGTTCCTGAACTTTTTCTTGATTTGCATGGCTTAACGCAATTAGAAGCGAAACAGGAAATTGGGGCGCTGATTGCCGCATGTAAACGCGAAAATGTCTTTTGTGCGTGCATTATGCACGGCCATGGTAAGCATATTTTAAAGCAGCAAACGCCCCTGTGGTTAGCCCAACACCCAGATATTCTTGCTTTTCATCAAGCACCTAAAGAATGGGGCGGGAATGCGTCACTACTCTTATTAATTGAAACTCAAGAACACATTAGGCGCTAGCAATTTTCAGCGTCTTCATATTACACAATACAACGTTAGCCATTTTTCATCACGACAACAGACCGTTTAAAAGCCCCTAGGGGCTAACTGGTCGCCATTACTGATTGACTGAGAGTAATTGAGCTGGGCTGAGCATCCAATCTAAATGGGCTTTATGGTGCTTCACATCCATTTCAATGCAGGCAATCGAAGAAGTGATAAACATCGGAGGTGCTTCATGAGGGCATAACTCTGAAACTAAATACCCGACAAGAGGTAGATGAGACACCACCAATACGGCATTCGCTCCCATTATTGCTAGGTCACGAATATGATCTGCCACAAATGCCGCATTCCCACCGGGTGTTAACATCTCCATTACCGTAGCTTGTTCAGGTAGGCTAAGATGCTCACGGACAGTTTGTAGTGTTTGCTCTGCTCGAAGATAAGGACTTACTAGGACATGATCAATCTCTGGATGACGTTTATTCAACCATTGAGCCATCAATACCGAATCATCTTTCCCTTTTTGAGTTAACGCTCTTGCCGCATCACTTGCGGCCTGTAGTGCGGCATCACCATGACGCATAATATAAACTTGCATAATCCACCATCTGAGTAGCCTAGCAAATAGCACTGGCTAATCTTTTTGTTAAAATAATTTATTGTCAGAGTCACCATCAGTGGGGCGAAAAGTGATTCTGCATCAAACTACCGACAAATAAAATGATTTAAGTAATTTTTTGCGTTTAATTTTGTCTGAAAAGCATGCAGCAGTGGCCTAATTACCTTATTGCTCCCGCTCCCATCGGCCCCTCTGACCTACCAATTAACTACATTAGAGGCCATCTAACTTTTTCTATTTTCAATCAATAAAAAACCCGATGATTGCTATATTAAAGCAAATACATCAGGCTTTTTGGTTACATCATCGTACCTTAAAATACACAGTTGTACGCTAAGTGGTATTTCAGGTTGTTAATTAAAGAAGCCACCGTTATGGCTGCTTGAAAGTGGCTTCACAATACTCAACTTTTGTTTGCTGGAAAAAAGGTTTCATTTGTTTGTGCCATCTGACACAAGCGTTCACAAGGGCGGAATTTATCACCGTAACGCTCAGCTAACTGATTCATCGTATCTACTGTTTTTTGAATACCTAAGTTATCCATATATCGGAATGGCCCACCAAAGAATGGTGGGAAGCCAATACCAAATACCGCGCCAATATCCCCATCTCGTGCATTTTGGATAATATTCTCATCTAAACAGCGAACAGCTTCATTGAGCATCAACATCACACAGCGTTCAGCAATATCAATTTTGCTCAAATGATTTTGTGGCTGAATACCGATTAATGAATAGATACTGCTATCTACCTGACGCTTTTTAGATTTTTTCCAGAACATCAATTTAGATGTGGGTTGATGCCCATACAAATAAAAGCCTTTCCCATTTTTCTTGCCTTTACGGTCGTCTTTATTCACTTTATCCAGAAGCTCAGGAGCCTTAAACCTATCACCAAAGCGATTGACTAAAATAGGTAAAATTTTAGTTCCGACATCAATACCGACTTCATCTAATAAGTTAAATGGCCCAACAGGGAAGCCAAAATCAACAAGCGCACTATCAATATGTTCAATTGATTCGCCACTCATTAAACATTCAGCTGCTTCACACAAATAAGGCGCTAAAATACGATTCACATAAAAGCCTGCATCATCCCCCACAACAATGGCCGTTTTACCTTGGCGTTTCGCAAAAGCCACCACCGTCGCAATGGTTTCTGCATCTGTTTGCTGATGAGGGATCACTTCAACCAGAGGCATTTTGTCAACAGGGCTAAAATAATGTAGGCCAATCACTTTTTCAGGGTGGGCTGCATTTTCAGCGATTTGATGAATAGGTAATGAAGAAGTGTTCGAGGCAAAAATCGCCTTCCCGTGGGTGACCTCTTGTACCTCTGCAACCATCTTTTGTTTTAGTGAGAGATCTTCAAAGACAGCTTCAACCACAATATCAGCGTGCTCAAACCCTTGATAATTTAGCGTGCCCGATATTTTTGCCATCACTGCATTACGCTCGCGAGCAAGCATACGCCTTTTATTAACTCTTTGCGTTAATAGATCCCAGCTATAACGCAGTGAATGGGTAATGCCTTTCTCATTAATATCTTTAATACGGACAGGAAGATCACCTTTCATTGCGGTGACAAATGCAATCCCCCCTCCCATTAAACCGCCACCTAACACACCAATCTGCTTAAATGCGAGTGGTTTTGCACTAGAGCCCGTTTCATTTTTTAATGCCGTTGTCGCAAAGAATAAACTTCTTAGTGCGGCTGACTCTGGTGTCATCACTAACTCGCCAAACGCTTTGGCTTCTGCCTCATATCCGGCTTTAGCCCCTTTTTCTACCCCTGTTTTGACAACCTGAATAATTTTCTCTGGAGCAGGATAATGGCCTTTCGTTTTGCGCATTACGGTTTGTTTGGCGCTGGAAAAGACTTTATTACGTAATAAATTACTGCTTAATAAACGATGTTGCCAATGAATAGGCGCGCGTTGGATTTTACCTTTTTTCGCCATTGCAATAGCGACATCTAACAGAATGGTTTCAGGCACGACATCATCCACTAACCCCATTTTTAGTGCCTGTTTCGCGCGTAACTGTTTACCCGTTAACATCATATCCAGTGCATTTGGTATGCCAATTAATTTTGGTAAACGTTGGGTTCCACCTGAACCGGGAAGTAAGCCTAATTGGACTTCAGGTAGGCCTAAACGCGTTTTATCGTCATTCGAGCACACTCTGACATGGCATGCTAATGCAAGTTCTAACCCACCACCGAGACAGGCTCCATGGATTGCCGCAACAATAGGTAAAGGATAGTTTTCTAGCTTTTCGAAAAGCAGGTGCCCTTCTCGAGATAACTCACTGGCTTGCTCTTTACTTTGGCAGTTAGCAATCATGCTAATATCCGCGCCCGCGATAAAACTGTCTTTTTTCCCAGAGGTGATCACCAATCCTTTTAAACCAGGTGTCGACTGTGCTTGCTGTAAAATAGAGAGGAACTGTTGTGCAAACTCAGCCTTCAATGTGTTGACCTTTTCATTTGGTACGTCAATGAAAATGACACCCACTGTTTGGGCATGAACTTCAAGGCGAAAAGCTTCATGCACGAGGCCTGCTTGAACCCCTGTTTCTGAATGGTGCGTCATTATTCCACCTCCAAAATCATTGCTGCGCCCAACCCACCAGCAGCACATGCTGTTGTTAAACCAAACCCACCACCTCGGCGACGTAATTCATGCAGTGTTTGTGTCACCATACGCGCTCCTGTTGCAGCGAATGGATGACCATAAGCAATAGACCCACCAAGCACATTGAACTTATCCATATCTACTTCACCAATTTCTTTTGATAACCCCAATTTTTCTTGAGCAAATTGGCGACTAGAAAAGAGTTTAAGATTCGCTAGCGTCTGAGCGGCAAAAGCTTCATGCATATCGATTAATGTCAAATCTTGTAGCGTCAACCCCGCACGTTTAAGCGCTATTGGTGTCGCATAAGAAGGGCCTAACAGCATATCTTGCCAAACATCAATAGCAGAGAAAGCAAAGCTACGTATATAACCTAATGGGGTATAACCTAATGCTTTAGCACGAGATTCCGTCATCATTAGCACGGCGGCCGCTCCGTCGGTCAGTGGTGTACTATTGGCTGCCGTCACCGTACCGTGTTTACGATCAAATGCAGGTTTTAACTTTGCATAAGAAGATAAAACTGAATTTGTACGGATATTATTATCTTGAGTGAAGGCTTGTTTGAATGGCGGCATGTAAGCACTCATCACCTCTTGCTCCAAAACACCACTTTCCCAAGCTTTGGTCGCGAGCAGATGTGAGCGATGCGCAAGTTCATCTTGCTGCTCACGAGTGATGTGATACGTTTTCGCCATTTGCTCCGCCGTATCCCCCATCCGTAAACCTGTCGAATATTCTGCAACGGCGGGTGCGACAGGTAACAGATCTTTTAGACGTAATTTCGACATCAATGAAAGCTTTTGCCCGAATGACTTCGCTTTACTTAATGACAAAAGCGTTGCTGCAAGTTTCTTGGAAACCCCGATAGGTAATACAGAAGATGAATCTGCACCTCCAGCAATACCAACTGAGATATGACCAGCCATCATACTCTCAGCAATATTTGCCATAGCCTGGAAACTCGTCGCACAAGCGCGAGAAACACTATAGGCATCCGTCGAGACACTCATACCTGTACCGAGCACTATCTCCCGCGCAATATTCGGGGCTTCTGGCATTTGTACCACTTGCCCAAACACCAGCTGTTCAATAAGTTGTTTTTCAATACCGCTTCGACTTAGCAGTTCTGCAACAACAGCTTTTCCCAGATCAACCGCAGCAATACCTTGATATGCTGTGGCTTGCTTGGCAAAAGGTAAACGGAGGCCGCTAATAATTGCTATCCTCTCTTTTGCTGCATAAGTGCTTTCGCCATGATGGGAAAGTTGATTCATGGTAGCTCCTGCTAAAAAGTGATAAACCGTTTTTTATGACCTCTAAACCTTTCATGCTGGTTTCTGTAGCCACAAGTGAAACCCGCGCTTTAAAATAATAGGTGTAACTTATTTATATTTAACCGATTCTCGTAACCTGTTAAAAAAGTGCTTGTGGCTAGCTGACCCTCGCTAAAGAGGTCTGACCTGTTTAATATTGTTAACATAAACGTTACATTCAGAAAATAGCGACATTAAGAAAATGCGAGCTTGCACACAACTTAATGAATATTAATGAAAGCAGAAAAGAGTTGAGCAGAAAATAAAGGGAATTAAATAGAAAAACACCTTCACTATAGCGCAATTAGACTATAGTGAAGGAGATAAAGAGTTAATCAGTTGTTTGATTAGCGTAAGCCTAATTGAAAAATCAGACTTTCTGCTTCACAACTAAAAGTAAAGTTTGCAAACAACTCAACACCACCTTCAACATTGGTGATGGAATGGTCGATAGCACAAGGTTCTGACTCAACAGATTTGGCCTTTTCAGTTAGCTGTTTCAACATAGATTCCGCTTCTTCATGGCTCGCGAAAACATGCTGATACGATGCAGTGCAATCTTTATTATCTAAAACTGTACCCACATCTACACAGCAGCAAGCAGCAGTTTCTTCCGCGCTACAACGGTTAATCGCATCAGTCATTTTACTCTCCAAATCAACAAACTGTTAAGTTGCTATCATAACGCTGAAAAAGAGAGAAAAACCAGTGTATATCAAGCCTATTCCCTGACTATCTGAGATAAGTTTGATCTAACCCCATAAATACTCATCAATGACAGAATTACGCCCAACGAATGTTGCCATTTTGTTAAATGCATCGCAATTTTGAAAACAATTTGTATATAAACGAAAAACATGCTTGCAACATATGAGGTGGTCAGACCTATACTCTAGTAACTGGTCTGATTTGTCATAGAGGCAAGCGACCCTACAATTCTGCGCTTCTTGCGATAGAAGTCGCCTAATATACATAATAAACAAGAGGGTTTTGGTCATGAGCCAGAAAAACCTATTTACTCGATCAGCTTTAGCAATAGCAGTGGCAATAGTTTCATCTAATGCGGGCGCCGCTGGTTTTTTGCTTAATGAATATTCCACATCTGCGCTCGGACGTGCATTTTCGGGAGCCGGCGCACTCGGTGACAACGCAAGTGAAGGTAGTCGTAACCCTGCTGCAATGATGTTATTTGATCGCCCAGCCATTTCAGTCGGTGCAGTTTATATTGACCCAAGTGTTGATATTAAAGGGCGTGGAGCATCTCCTTTAGGCAGTAACTTAACCGCAAATGATATTGCACCAAGCGCTCTCGTGCCTAACGCGCATTTCATTTTCCCTATCAATGATAAGTGGGCGGTAGGTACATCAATGACCACCAACTTTGGCCTCGCAACTGACTTTAGTAAAAACTATGCAGCAGGCCCTATTGGCGGTAAAACTGACCTGAAAACAGCCAACTTAAATTTAAGTGGTGCATACCGTTTAAATGATAACTTTAGTTTTGGTTTAGGTGTCAATGCGGTTTATGCCGATGCTGAAATCACTCGCCATGCAGGTGATTTAGGTAAATTAACACCAAAACTTGGATTACCACCTATTCCTGCTAGTACCACAATGGCAAAACTGACAGGCGATGATTGGGGCTACGGCTGGAACGCAGGTATCCTCTACGAACTCAATCCAGATAACCGTTTTAGTTTAACCTATCGTTCTAAAGTTACCGTCAAGTTTAAAGATGGTAAGTACTCAAATGACCTTCCAAGTAATAACCCTTACCTTAATGGCGCTGGTATTGTCGGCACTGATGGTGAAAAAATCAAAGGTAAGCTTGACCTAAACCTTCCTGATATTTGGGAGTTCTCAGGTTACCATAAAGTTGCTCCAAAATGGGCATTGCACTACAGCGTAGCTTATACTGGCTGGAGTGAATTCAAAGATTTAACAGCATATCGTAGTAGTGATGGAAGGCAATTATTCCACAAGGCTGAAAACTTTAAAGATGCTTGGCGTTTCGCAGTAGGTACAACCTATTACTATGATGATAACTGGACATTCCGTACAGGTATCGCCTATGACGAAAGCCCTGTACCGACAAAATACCGTTCAATTTCCATCCCAGACCAAGATCGCTATTGGTTAAGTGCGGGTACAACCTATGCATTTAATGAAAATGCTTCTGTAGACTTGGGTATTTCTTATATGTACGGTAAAAAAGTCAACATATCTGAGAAGCTAGTAGAAACTAACGCACTGCCACTTCCTGCTTATGAGTTTAAATCTGAAGGGTCAGCCTGGTTGTATGGTGTGAACTTCAACTACACATTCTAATTGTGTCGATGCAAATAAATAACAGGGGATGATCCCTCTGCCAAACCGTTAGCTAACCCCATGCTTTTCTACATGGGGTTTCTTGTTTAAGGAACATAATCGTTAAAATGATTCTCCCATTATCTTCTGAACGTCATTAATGAAAACGATAACTCATTTTAATTGGCACCAATCTCTCTTTTTAGTCCTAAAAGGATAAAAAAGAGTGTTAACCTAGTTACTGTCTCCATCTTATATGTCGTAGCTGCAATAAACCGAAAACACGGACAAGCAGAAATAAAAACTCTCACACCAAAAATTTACCTTTTTACAAAATAATTAACTAATTTACATTCGATTTTCTTGATAATAAGTAACCATTAATTATTAAAACAGAAAAATACACTACTTTAAATCCCCCTAAAAGTGAGTTTGAGGCCGTTCAGACCTGAAGTGCTCTTGACTTTTATCCCTGTAAATCTATAAATTAAATTGTGGCTTGAATGTTATCTTAGTATTAACTAATGATTTATCGGGCTTATCACTGTAAAACTATTTCAATTTCTTCTTTCTCGATCACTTCGTTGTAAATAGTTTTGCAATTCATTTTCATAACATCACACACCCTGCATGTTCTTGTCACTACGCCTAGTACAATGTAGTCATTGTCTGGTTCGGCGTAGCGCCGCTAGCATATAGGAAAAATAAATTAACGTTTAAGCAATAATCGTAAGCTAACCGTTAATTCTAAAGAGGTTAATATGACGATATAGAGAGGAGGTATTTATGGGAACACTGTTTACGGTTGGCTTTATTGGTGTTTTAGGTGTTATTGCTCTGATTGATGCAATCACTTCTCGAGGAAAACGAGGCAATGAATAATACTCTTATCACTCTCTGATGCCATACATAGCAAAAGAGAGTGATAGCTTCCTGTCATTAATCGATAGAATCTAAATCATCTTCGATAGCTGAGGCATTTGGATTTTCCGTCGCTTTTAACTCCCCACCACTTGATAAGAAATCATTTCGCTGGAAATATGCTTCGCGCATCAACAAATAAGGATCAGACGAATTTTTCAGCAATCCATCCGAATCGAGTAGCTGGGAACGCGTTTCGATGCCTTCTAAGGCCCATTTACCTGCCGACATCCAGAATGTCAGATAGCTCAACATTGGGTAAAGATCATCAACTAAATTACCGCCCTCTTCACGTGGTGTAAAACTACCGTAACCAGGTAACACCACATAAGGACCATAACCTACATCATAGTAACCCAATGTGTTACCAAAACGTTTAGGATCTTCTTTTGCTAACTGCGGGTTAGCCATTGAAGCTACATCAATGAGTCCTCCAACACCAAAGACGGTGTTAAGGAAGAAACGGTTAAAGTGTTTAAACCCTTGGCTGACTTCACCTCGTAAAAAGCTGTTCAGCATGCTGGCTGGCTCTTCAAGGTTGACAAAGAAGTTCGTTAAACCATTTCGTGCAGGCATAGGTACATAATCGCGCCAAGCAACGGCAACCGGCCTTAAGATATAGGGATCTAACACATTGTAGTTAAAATTGAACATCGCTCGGTTAAAACCTTCAAGCGGATCTGAGCGCTCCTGAGTTTCAGGATTAATTGAGCTTGAACACCCAACAAGCAAAACCCCCGCAAGAAGAACGCCACTCATGCGAAACTTCATAATACTCTCCATTCCCTGTACCACCAGCCATGGCACTTCAATTCAAATTATAAACCAATGCGTTTATATTAAAACCAAATAAATATAATTGTTAACCAATTTGAGTGCTCAATATGACCAAGCAACCATAACGCTAAGTATACATTATTAAGTATATTGTTTTTATAAGAAAAGTGATCAAATGCACGATTGGCTAACTGTATCCGTTACAATGGAGTAATAAACAGTACAGTGTTCACGAGGCTTAGAATGGGCTTTTTAAGATAAGCGATAAACATCGGCGCTCACTGAGTTTACTTAGCATTACTCATCAAAAATGCGAATCTCGATTTACGGCTTATCCCTGCATAGGATGAGCAATTCACGCCATAATTACCCTCAATAATAACATTACGTGTTTTTATAGTTTCATTAACATATCGCGCAAAAGATCACCTAAAACTATAGTTTATTACTCTTTTATAAAAGAAATTCCACGTAACAACTTGATTCAATTAGAAGTCAGAAGTAGAATGCCGGACGTTGTAACATAATTTATGTCCCCTTAGTTAAATGGATATAACGAGCCCCTCCTAAGGGCTAGTTGTAGGTTCGATTCCTGCAGGGGACGCCACTGTAAGCCAATAAACCCGCTATCCTCCCACTAAAAACCTGCTTTACCTGTCCGTTGAGTTAAATAATACTAAACTGAATAAATATTTCTCAGGGGAATATGGGGTC
>NZ_JAMPLW010000022.1:0-45323 GCF_028477805.1 Providencia sp. PROV268 | reverse complement strand
AAAAAGGTAATGAGCATCGATAAGCAAGCTTTATAACTTTAATAATTAATTTTTTATAAATTAATTTGTTTAAATGTTAAATAAAATCCGTTTAAGTTAGATCATTTTTCAACTTTACTTTTAATATCAATAGATAGGCCATAAACACGGTTTTGTGATCATCGGGTTTGTTGTTCTATATCTTCTATTTACCTACTCTTCTTAAGATACTTTCCCATTAAAATAGATAACAAATGTTAAATTGATGTTGCAAAAAGTTAAACATATACTATCAATAAGTAACTTAATTAGATGTTATGAATGATTTTTACACACGATAATGCGCTTGTTTATCAAGGTGAATATAATGAAGAATATAAAATCTGTTAATAGCCAAATATTTAGGGATATTGTTGCCGTTAATAAGCAAAAGGAACACGAATTCAACAATGGTCAAGATGGGGCAATTATCTTATCTCTGCTGGTGATGTTTTTTACGCCTTTCTTACTACTGAATGAGGCTCGCCAGCTTCTACACATAGATTACAGTTTTGCTGCTATGGCTGGTATAGCAGTGGTTAGTTTTGTATTGGCGGGGATCCTCTATAAGGCATTTAATATTAGCCAGAAATTTGCGAACAAAGAAATATCGCTAAATATATTATTATCAATGTATGTACCTAATAACAAATCTGAGTTCGAGAACTTTAAAGTCGAAGTAAAAAACCAACCAGCACGCTTTTTTGAGTTAGTTGATGAGTGGGTAAACACTGAAAAAATGACTTATGCGAGATAACGTGGTTTTATACAGATTAAAAAAGCGGCTTATTAAGAGCCGCTTTTTTTATGTTTCTTTCTAGAGGTAATATTAAGGGTTAGTGAGATTTACCTTGCTCAATACCTAAGCCAATTTGTGAACGTACAAATTGCTCTCTAAAGCGTTCTCTCTCGAATTTGCCTCTTTCTGAGTTATCTGTGATAGAGAATAACCAAGAAGCGACAAATGCCACTATCATCGAGAAGAATGCAGGATACTCATAAGGATAGATAGGTTTCTCATGATGTAAGATGCTTACCCAAATAGTTGGCCCTAATATCATCAGCACAACGGCGGTAATAAGTCCTAACCATCCGCCTGCTAAGGCACCACGTGTTGTTAATTTCTTCCAATACATCGATAACAGGATGATAGGGAAGTTACAGCTTGCAGCGATAGAGAATGCGAGGCCTACCATGAAGGCGATATTTTGGTTTTCGAACAAAATACCTAACCCGATAGCAACAAAGCCTAAGATCACTACCGTAATTTTGGATACACGTAACTCCTCTTTTTCATTTGCCTTACCGTCTTTGATTGCCATGGCATAAAGGTCATGGGAAACCGCTGAGGCGCCGGCGAGTGTTAGCCCCGCAACAACAGCTAATATCGTGGCGAAAGCAACAGCAGAAATAAAGCCAAGGAAGAAGTTCCCTCCGACGGCATCTGCAAGGTGTACGGCGGCCATGTTTGTTCCACCGATCAATTTGCCTGCTGCATCTTTAAAGTCAGGGTTTGCACTAACAAGAACAATCGCACCAAAACCGATAATGAAAGTTAAAATATAGAAGTAGCCAATGAAACCTGTTGCATAGAACACACTCTTACGAGCTTCTTTCGCGTCACTGACCGTAAAGAAACGCATAATGATATGAGGTAGCCCTGCTGTACCAAACATCAGCGCTAGCCCAAGTGATAAAGCCGATATAGGATCTGAAACTAATCCTCCTGGGCTCATAATGGCAATGCCATTTTTATGTACTTCGACGGCTTCTTTAAATAGGGTATTGAAATTGAAACCAACATGTTTCATGACCATTACGGCCATAAATGTTGCGCCTGCTAATAAGAGAATTGCTTTGATGATTTGTACCCATGTAGTGGCTAACATTCCACCAAATAGGACGTATAACACCATCAAAATACCTACAATTACGACGGCAACATGGTAATTAAGACCAAACAGTAGTTCGATCAACTTCCCTGCACCAACCATTTGTGCAATGAGGTAGAGTGCAACGACAACAAGAGAGCCAACGGCAGACAGTATCCGTATTGGTCTTTGTTTTAATCGATATGACGCAACATCGGCGAAGGTATAACGACCGAGGTTACGTAAGCGTTCTGCAATTAAGAAAAGAATAATAGGCCAGCCAATTAAGAAGCCGATGGAGTAGATCAAGCCATCATAACCGGAGGTGTAAACCAGTGCTGAAATACCTAAGAATGAGGCTGCGGACATAAAGTCACCCGCAATGGCCATCCCATTTTGAAAACCTGTAATTTTACCGCCTGCGGTGTAGTAGTCTGAGCGAGAACGTGTTCTTTTAGATGCCCAATAAGTAATATAGAGAGTAAACCCGACGAATAACAAGAACATGATAATGGCTTGAATATTCACAGGTTGCCGCTCGACATCCCCTGTCAGTGCATCAGAAAATGCGGCTGAAGAGGCGAAAAGTAAGATGAGAGGAAGGAGTTTTATCATTTTTGCACCTCTTTTAAGATTTCAGCCGTTAAACGGTCGTATTCACCATTTGCCCGAATAACATATAGGCCAGTTAATAAGAAAGAGATGACAATCAATCCTACACCAATAGGTATACCTCGTGTGATATAGGATCCTTCACTAATCGGCGTTCCAAGCCAACTTGGGTTAAAAGCAATAAGAAAGATAAAACCGACATACAATATTAATGTGATAGCTGACAACAACCATGAAAATCGACCGCGTTTCCTTACCAATTCTTTAAAGCGAGGGTTATTCTCTACCTCTTGATAAGCAGTAGCATTCATCAGAGTTCTCCTCTGTTATCGTCTTATTGGAATGTATGTAAGGTCGCCATAAAGGCGACCTTCAGGCTTATGACATACTCATTGATTGTTTTTCTTCGAGTAGTTTTTCGACAACGCCAGGATCTGCCAGTGTGGAAGTATCTCCTAAGTTACTAGTATCTCCTGAGGCAATTTTACGTAGGATACGGCGCATGATCTTACCGGAGCGGGTTTTAGGTAAAGAGTCCGTCCAGTGTAGAACATCAGGTGTTGCAATTGGACCGATTTCTTTTCGAACCCAATTACGAACTTCGGTATATAGCTCAGGTGAAGGCTCTTCCCCCGAAATTAAGGTGACATAAGCATAGATAGCTTGCCCCTTAATATTATGAGGAATACCAACAACGGCTGCTTCTGCAATTTTTGGGTGTGCAACTAATGCAGATTCAATTTCAGCAGTACCTAGGCGGTGACCGGAAATATTTAATACATCATCAACACGGCCCGTGATCCAGAAATAGCCATCTTCATCGCGGCGAGCACCATCGCCACTGAAATACATACCTTTAAAAGTAGAAAAGTAGGTTTGCTCAAAACGCTCGTGGTCACCAAATAAGGTACGTGCTTGACCAGGCCATGAATCAACAATGACGAGGTTACCCTCTGTTGCACCTTCTAATGGTTCCCCAAGATTATCAACAAGAGCAGGACGAACCCCGAAGAAAGGTAACGTTGCTGAGCCTGGTTTTAGCATGGTCGCTCCCGGTAGCGGAGTGATCATAAAGCCGCCAGTTTCTGTTTGCCACCATGTATCAACAATTGGGCAACGACTATCACCAATCTTCTTATAGAACCATTCCCATGCTTCAGGGTTGATAGGTTCACCAACGGATCCTAGGATACGCAACGAGCTACGGTTGGTGCCTTCAATGGCTTTATCACCTTCAGCCATTAGGGCGCGGATAGCAGTCGGCGCGGTATACAGGATATTGACTTGGTGCTTATCGACCACTTGGCTCATGCGATTGACCGCAGGGTAGTTAGGCACGCCTTCAAACATCAATGTCTTGGCACCATTAGATAGAGGGCCATATAACAAATAGCTGTGACCCGTTACCCAGCCAACATCGGCAGTACACCAATACACTTCACCGGGATGGTAGTCGAAAGTATATTTAAAGGTGAGTGTTGCATAGACTAAATAACCGCCAGTAGTATGCAGTACACCTTTTGGTTTACCTGTTGAGCCTGAAGTATACAGAATGAATAATGGGTCTTCTGCGTTCATTTCTTCAGGTGGGCAGTCGGCGCTGACGCCATCAATCACATCGTGCCACCATAAGTCACGCCCTTCTACCCAGCTTGGAACATTCCCAGTACGACGGTAGACAATGACATTCTTAACGGTGGTGACATTGGCATTGGTTAATGCGTCATCAACGTTTTTCTTGAGAGGTATTGAGCGGCCAGCACGTAGGCCTTCATCGGCTGTAATAATCAGTTTTGCTTTACAGTCGATAACACGACCCGATACCGCTTCTGGAGAGAAGCCAGCAAAGATAACAGTATGAATTGCCCCAATGCGAGCACAAGCTAACATTGCGACGGCAGCTTCAACCACCATTGGCATGTAAATCGCGACAACATCGCCTTTACGAATACCATGTTGTTTTAATACGTTAGCGAACTGACTAACATCATGATGCAGTTCACGGTAAGTGACATTTTTTGATTGAGAAGGGTCATCACCTTCCCATATGATTGCGGTTTGATCGCCCTTATCTGCCAGATGACGATCTAAACAGTTAGCGCTTAAGTTAAGGGTGCCATCTTCAAACCAGCGAATGCTGATATGGCCAGGATCGAAGGAGGTGTTTTTTACTCGGGTATACGGCTTAATCCAATCAACAACCTTTCCTTTCTCCCCCCAAAACGTTTCAGGGTCTTGAATAGAGAGTTGATACTCATTGTTGTACTGTTGCTCGTTTATCAGGGCATTTTCTGCAATTTCAGCAGTAACGGGATGCTTAGTTATTTGAGTCATATTTTTATCTCCTTGCAGATGTTAATACTATGTCAAAAAATGGTTAACTAAAGCAGGAAATATAAATTTGTTTTTCTTTTGAGCGGGAGATCACGTATTAATTGTAATGGATTTAACAGGATTATCATTTGATGCGAAATCGTCAATTAGATTAATCATCTGATTATCTGTATAAGGGTAGAATTAAAGAAAAACAAAGCAGGGCGATATTGGTATTAGTTGCTAAATAAATCAACAATGATAGTTGATGAGAAAGACCATATAAATATCATGGGTTTGATAATGATTTTCATTAACAGTAAAATAACTATAATTGATACCGACTCACAAGGTGTGAAGTTTCTGAAGTGTATACCCTATGTGTCTTGGCATTGAGTGAGAGATATAGAGGTATATGTCAATAAGTCACTGGAGACAAATACAATGAGCTATACATTACCTGCTTTACCTTATGCTTATGATGCGCTGGAACCTCATTTCGATAAGCAAACAATGGAAATCCATCACACCAAGCATCATCAAACCTACGTTAACAACACTAACACTGCGTTAGAAAAATTACCTGAACTGGCTAACCTAGACATTGATGATCTGATCCAACAATTGGATAAAGTTCCTGCTGATCAACGTACTTTTGTTCGTAACAATGCTGGTGGTCACTCAAACCACAGCCTGTTCTGGAAAGGCCTAAAATTAGGTACTGAACTAAGCGGTGATCTGAAAGCAGCTATCGAGCGTGATTTTGGTAGTGTTGACGCTTTCAAAGAACAATTTGAGAAAGCAGCAGCTTCTCGTTTTGGTTCTGGCTGGGCATGGCTAGTTCTAAAAGATGACGGTAAGCTAGCGGTTGTTTCTACAGCTAACCAAGACAGCCCTCTGATGGGTGAAGCGATTTCTGGTACTTCAGGTTATCCAATTATTGGTCTTGATGTTTGGGAACACGCTTATTATCTGAAATATCAAAACCGTCGTCCTGACTACATCAAAGCATTCTGGTCAGTCGTTAACTGGGATGAAGCTGCAAAACGTTTTGCAGAAAAAACTAAATAATTCATTAAATTAAATGATAATTAGATGGGCGTAACCCTTTTGGGGTTGCGCTTTTTTTATGCCTCTCTTTTTCTTTTTTCTATTAATCTCAGCTTTGTCTCGTTTTAATATCTTGTGTTTTGTTCATAATGTGTCTCATAAGTACAAAAAACAGATTGATATTCTATCCAGTAATAATTCAATAAAGTGAATGATAAGGGAGATAATATGGCGGCTGACATGGTTATGGGGATTGATCTTGGGACCAGTAATAGTGCAGTGAGTTTATGGATTGAAGGGCGAGCGGTATTGGTACCCAATAAACAAGGTGATGTTTTAACGCCATCTGTTGTTGCTCTTGATGATGATGACCAGATCTTGGTCGGAAAATTCGCTCGTGAACGTCTACAGAGTCACCCCCATTTAACCCAAGCCAGCTTTAAGCGCTTTATGGGCACGGATGCAACGTTATCATTAGGCTCTCTGACTTTTCGGGCTGAGGAGCTTTCTGCTTTATTATTACGGCAATTAAAAGAGGATGTTGAAGCTTGGCTTGGTTACCCCGTTAAAGATGCAGTGATCACGGTTCCTGCTTATTTTAATGATGTTCAGCGTCGGGCGGTTAAAACAGCGGGACAACTTGCTGGGCTAAATGTTTTAAGGTTATTGAATGAACCTACTGCGGCATCGTTGGCCTTTGGGTTACTCGAAAACAAAGAACACAAATACCTAACCTTTGACCTTGGTGGGGGAACGTTTGATGTTTCGATAATTGATATGTTTGAAGGCGTCATTGAGGTTTGCGCGAGTAGTGGCGATGTCCGTTTAGGCGGTGATGATTTCAGTGAAGCTATTTATCTGTGGATGTTAAAGCAGCATCCTGAACTGAAAGAAGCCCAAGCAGATATTCGCGCGGAATTACTCAAACAAGCAGAAACATTAAAAATCGCATTAGGTCAAAGCAATGAAGCGACGGCTTCGCTACGGTGGAATGATCAGGATTGGCATTGGACAATGACAGATCAGGAGCTAGCTTCTTGTTGCCAATCTTTATTAGCACGATTGCAACAACCTATTTTGCAGGCTTTGCATGATTCTCGTTTTACTCTCAATGATTTGGACGACATCTTATTAGTTGGTGGTGCAACACGAATGCCACTTATCCGACAAACGGTAGCGCGTCTGTTTGGACGTTTTCCTCGCCATGACCTTAATCCAGATGAAGCCGTTGCATTAGGTGCAGGGGTTCAAGCGGGTATGGTGATGGCAGATACAGCCCTTGATGATGTTATTTTAACCGACGTAATGCCATTTTCTTTGGGGATTGAAACCTCAAAAAGAAACGGAACCCATTATGATTCGGGTTATTTTTTACCTTTAATTGAGCGAAATACCTTTTTACCTGTGAGCAAGATGCAAACGGTCAGCACGATTGAAGATAACCAAAAAATGATTTTATTAAAGATTTATCAGGGGGAAGCGCGTCGCGTCCAAGATAACGTATTTTTGGGGGAGATGGCGATTGATATCCCTCAGAAGCCTGCTGGAGAAGTGGATATTGATGTCCGGTTTACCTATACCGTTGATGGATTACTAGAAGTTGAGTGTCGTTATCAAGGTAACCCTGAGGTGTTTCGGCTAGTGATAGAGAAAGTTCCGGGGCAAATGAATGAAGCGCAAATCGAACAAAGCTTATTAAAAATTGCTGATTTAAAACAGCATCCGAGGGATAGAAAAGAGAATCGCGTGTTATTGTCACGCTGTGCTCGGTTATATGAGTTTTTACTGGGTGAGGATCGCTATTGGATGGATCAAGTCACAACGGAGTTTGAAAGAGCACTCGATAGCCAAGATCCACGTCGTATTGCGGCCATTCGTCAACAAGTGGAACAATTTTTGAGTCGCTATGAGGGAGACTCGCATTAATGAGTATATGGCAAACATTGGGAATCACTCAAACAAACGATGAAAAGGAAATTCGGCGTGCTTATGCGCGGCAGGTAAAAAAATATCGACCCGATAGCCACCCTGAAGAGTATCAACAATTACGTGAAGCTTTTGAGGAGGCAAAAAGATATGCCGCTTACGCTATTTATGATGATGAATCTGCCGATGATGAATATGTTGAAGAGCAGGCGAATATAGACGTTGATGTGCCTCATTTAGAAAGCCTCTTACACCAAGAGGCTGTTAATGAAGAAGCCGTTAATGATGATCAACAACAGCAAGAGCTGTCTGAAATTCGGATTACTTACCCATTTTCAGATGTGTTGTTAGATGATTATCAACCATCGATTAATGAATTACCGGTTGTTGAAACAGCTTATACCCAAGAGTTAATTGATTGGCTCGCGAAGCTGTTTATTATTGATGAAAACGCGGCAAAACGTGAATTAGTCGAATTGTGGGAAAACGTCTCTCAAAAAGGCAGTTTGCAGACACATCAGCAATTTCATCAAGATTTTGCGTGGGCATTATCAGAGCAAGAAGGTTTAACCGAAGCTGTTGTGGAACATGTTTCGTCTCTATTAGGCTGGCGGCTTGATGAATATAACTCAGAGCAAATTATCCCGTTTTATATTCAAAACGCATTAACTGAACAGCTACGCCAGACTGAGGTGGCTCGAGCATGGAAGCAGTGTCAGATTGATGCTGTCCATGGAGACTATATCGTTTCTCAATCTTTACGTGTACTGACGAGTAAAAATGAGAAAGTTTCTTATAAAGTTCGCTTGATACCTGGATTGATCCCTCAAATCGCTGAGCAAGTGAAACAACGAACCAGTGAATACCCAGAGCTAAAGGATAAATTTAACCCTGCTATTTTATCTTTCATACAGCAGCCTAGGCTAGCGTTCAACTGGCGCGGGGTCTTCTTATGTATTTTTTGGGGATTGTTATTGAACATGGTTGCTACTCAGCCTGATGTTAATAGCGGCGTGGCAATAGTTGCTGGTGTGATTATTTTATTCTATTTATTTTTCAATGACCTGATTATGTTTGGGCTTCATTCTAGGAAAAAAGCATTCACTGTATTTTTGGTCAGTGAATTTTTTATAACGTTATTCGTTATCCTGATCTTTTTTCTTGGTCTGTCTGAGGTACTCTTATTCTTTATCACTGGCTTGGATATTGGGCCTGCACATGGTGCACAAGCGATGGTGATTTTTATTCTTATGTGGCTTTTTTGGTATGCATGGCCGAAAGATAAACCTAGTATACGCAGACCGGGCATAATGATGTATCGGGTGTTTGCGAGTCCATGGAAATTTTTGGAGTACTTTAAGTTTTCATGGTTTTCACTCGTTTGGTTAGTTATTATCTATTTGATTTATTATAGTGCTATGCATAACTTATTGAAGTATTGTACAGAATTTCTAGTAAATTGAACTCTGATGCTCGTTCAACGTGATAATGATGAGTTCATTGAATTTAAAGCCACGATAAAGGTGTAATCGCAATGCAAATTCATCCTCAAGTCTATATCGGCGAAGTCAAAGCCACATTAGATTGTGGTCAGAGCGCTATTCATAAGCGTCAAGTGGATGGGCCGTTGCCATTAGGGCAATTAGGGCTTGAGGGAGATGAGCAAGCTGAAAAACGCTTTCATGGTGGCCCTGATCGGGCGCTATGCCATTATCCGGCAGAGCACTATCAATTCTGGGCTAATGCTTATCCTGAACTTGAATCTCTTTTTACGCCACCAGCGTTTGGTGAAAATATCTCGACTCAAGGTATGACAGAAGAGAATGTCTTTATTGGTGATATTTATGCTTGGGGTGATGTTCGTATTCAAGTCACCCAACCACGCTCGCCATGCTATAAGCTCAATGGCCTGACAGGCGTTGAAAACTTTGCTCAAATAATGCAAGAAAATGGTCGTTGTGGTTGGTTGTATCGAGTGATAAAGACGGGGTCAGTCAGTGCCGCAACACCGATCACCCTTTTAAGTCGTAATAGCGATATTTCTGTTCAAGAAGCGATTATGATCGCTTTTCATGCCCCATTCGATGAAGAGTTATATCAACGTTTGCTAGGAGCCGCGGGGCTGTCTGCAAGTTGGAGCCTGACGATGCAAAATAGGCTTGAGCATCGCCGTATTGAAGAGTTCAGCCATCGCTTATTTGGTAAGCGAGGCTGATATTCTTAAAGGCTGCCGCTGATAAATTGTTGATACCAAGGCTCACGGGCTAATAATTCTGCATGTGTTCCTTGGTCAACGATTTCGCCAGATGCCATCACAATAATATGATCGGCTTGGCTGGCAAGCATCGGTTGGTGAGTCACAACAATACGTGTCTGCTGGTTGGCAGTGAGTAGCTGTTCAATAACAGCGGCAGTATTGATGTAATCAAGGCTAGCTGTCGGCTCATCCATCAAAATAATATCAGGACGGCTTAATAGTAGTCTTGCAATACACAAACGTTGCCTTTGTCCACCAGAGAAAATTTGCCCGCCAGCACCTACCTCTCCATCTAGTAAAGTATGATCTGCATCGATATTGAGTTGTTGAAGCATGGCGATGATTGATGGATCATCGATCTCTTCTGAACTGGCAGTCATATTTTGCCGTAAACTGCCTTTAAACAGCCGGTTATCTTGAAATAATATGCCTCGCTTACTACAGAGCACTGCTTGCGATAATTGAGCGATATCTTTATTGCCATACCGCACTACGCCTTGTGAAGGGTCTTGCAAGCGCGCCAACAAATTCAATAACGTGCTTTTTCCAGCGCCAGACGCCCCCACAATGGCCGTGAATGTATTTGCTTTAAAAGTTAAGTCGAGCGGTTTTAATAGGACTTTCCCCTCCTCTGTACGCTGAGATAAGGCGTTACAGCTCACGGTATTTTCAGATGGGGTTTGAGATGAACGAACAAAATTAAGCTCAGGTGTTTCCAGTGCTTGGGTTATCTGATTGAGCGATTTTTTAGCTTGGCGTAATGCTTGGTCTAAATGGGAAAGCAACCAGAGTGGCTCAATAAAACGCGCTAATAACAGCATGGCGGCTAACCACATAGGTAGGGTAAGTGTTTCACGATTGACCGCCAATAAGCCGAAAGCTAATAAGCCGATAAAGGTTACTTGAATAGCGAATGAAAATAGCAAATGAAAAGGCAAGCTACGGCGTTGAAGTTGTTTTTGTGTCTGATATTGCTGAGTCAGGCTCTGCTCTAAACCTTGTTGTTGCTGTTGACTGACACCCGCTCTGCGAAGCAGCGGTTGATGTGTGGCAAAGTGGCCTAATTCATCGATAACCTTCTGCTGTGAGGCGTGTACTTGCTTTTCGGCGAATGACACGTGTTTGGCGGAAAAACGTAAAATAAGTAATAACATGAAGCCAATCATTAACAGGATGCTTCCTAGCCAAAAGTTCAGAATCAATGCCCCTAAGATCACGGTTAAAGGGGTGACAATACCGCTAATGATTGGGTGTAATAAGTGAGCAGGAATGGACATCACATGGGAAATAGGCCCAGAAACTAAACTTGTCGCACTTGGGATTGGTTTTAATGAGACAGGTAGATGGCGTATTAATGCGTTGGTGAGCGTGCGCATAACAATGCCACCTGCAAGGTAGCCTTTCTGAGTGGCGATAAAAATAACGGTTAATGACACTAAGCTACTCACCAGTAGCCAAATCAGCGCACTTATATCGTCGGAGCCCCAATTGATGATCACAGGAACGAGTAGCAACCCGCTGATACCATCTAAGATAGCAGCGAATATCATCCATAATAGCGCACGACGGACGGTACTTAAGAACAGACGGATCATGCGGCGTCCTCCAATGCACTTAGTAATTGTTGATATTGGGGAGTATGTTCAGATAACTGTAGGTGTGTACCTTGAGCAATTATTTGCCCTTCTTCCAGTAAGATCACCGTATCTGCATGGCATAAATAGCTCAGATCATGGGTGACCAAGACTCGTGTACGCTGCTCTTGGTTTAAAAGCTGGAAAAATAACTCGGCATTTTGCGGATCTAATGCAGATGTTGGCTCATCAAACAACAAAATAGGGACTTTAGAGAGCAGCACGCGAGCGATAGCTAAACGTTGAGCTTCACCACCTGATAAGGTGATATCATGACCGACTAAACTGTCTAGCCCCTTTGGTAATTGCTGGAGCCGTGTTAGTAGATTTAATTTTTCAAGGTAGTCAGTGATTTCGACCGCTGTCGCATCGGGGGCAAATAGCTGTAGATTTTCTTTCAGCGAACACGGCATAGGTTGAGTATTCTGCATCACGATAGATACTTGCTGGTTTAACCCTGCTAATGAGAATTGAGGTAGGGGCGTCGTATTAAAGTATAACTCGCCACGAGTTGGGTCGAGGAACCGTGCCATCAATTGTAAAAGTGTACTTTTTCCTGCTCCCGATGCACCAACAATAGCGACAAGCTGACCGGGTTGAATGGTTAAGTTGATGTTAGAGAGTAAAGTTTTATCCTGTACACAATAATCCACATCGTGAATATGAACGGCACAAGGCGCTCCTTGCAGTGATTTATCACCATACTGCATTTCTGTTTGCTCAAGAAAATGGCGAATACGCTCTGAAGCGGCGACTGCATGGTTGAGGGCATCGGCACCATGCCCCATGGCAGCGATTGGAGCGGTAATGCTATGCATCAAAAGAATAAACAACACCATTTGCGACAGTGACACCGAGGTCGGCACTACCAACGACCCAATAATCACCCATAACGTCAGTAATGTGGTACTCATTCCAATTTGAGTCAGTGAACTGAATGCGCCGATTTTGTTAATCCAGCGATTAAAGGCCACGAGAAAAGCGGAGAGTGCTTGTGTCACAGCAAGTTGAATGGCGCGGTTTGGATACTGTCTTGCAAGTAATGGGTTATCGGCAAACTCTGCATATTGAGCATATAAATTCCCCATCGTCTGGTCACGAGCAGTGAATAGCGATTGATAACGTGGTGAGCGTAGCTGGCGGAAAAGGTAAATGGTGATGATTAAAGGAAGTAGGCAAAAAATCATTAATGCCCAGTTGGTCCATAATAAGATCAGCGTTGCAGTTATTGGAACGACAAACAGTTGAGCCAAGTCGGCAGGTGCATGGGCGGTGAGTTGATGCAGCAAGCGCACATCGCGATCAACAATTTTTTGGATCCCTTCTTTACCTGAATAAACAAACTCACTCAAAGGAAGTCGATTGAGTTTATTGAGTATTTTTAGCCTTAATTGATAGCACAATTGGTTATCCGTTTGATGGGTTAGGTATAGGGCAAGTGTTTGGCAAACGAGCCATACGACTCCGCTAATAAATGCAATAATGACCCAAGTGTTCCCTTGTTCAACAGGGGATAAGGCGATTTGGCTAATTGCAACCCAAGGGATCAGGGAGCTAATGCCAGCGATAGCTTGTAAAATAACAGCAAATATTAAAACAAAACGATAAGGGCGTAACAATGCCCAAAGTGCGCGGTACATAGAAACCTCCATAGCCGGGTAGTTACTTTAATTGATTTCCTTGTTTAACTGGCAATGAGTTGTTTCGATACCGAAACTATTTGTTTGGCTAACGGGTCTTATTGACGGGGTAAATGGCGTAATTTAAGCAGACTTATTATCGATTTTCAGTAATATAAATAGGTTTTAGTAAAAAGGGGAATAGGGATGCGGTACGATTTAAATGACCTCTACTACTATGTCAAAGTAGTCGAGCATGGCGGGTTTTCACAAGCAGGTCTTGCTTTGGGGATCCCGAAATCTAAACTTAGCCGCCGTATTGCTGATCTTGAGCAGAAACTCAATGTTTCCTTAATTTATCGTTCAACACGTCAGTTCCATGTGACTGAAATCGGCCAAACCTTTTATCAACAATGCAAAAATGTTGTCGATGAAGCGAAAATTGCTGAGGAGCTGATCTGCTCTGTACAAACTGACCCGAAAGGGATCATTAAATTGTCTTGTCCTGTCGCTTTACTCCAAGTGTATCTGCAAGATTTATTAGTCGATTTTATGGTGAAGTATCCGGAGATCGATGTACAAATTTTAGCTGTTAATCGGCCCGTTGATGTGATCAGTGAAGGGTTAGATATGGCGCTGCGAGTGCGTTCGCTGCCGTTAGATGATTCGGGTTTAATGATGAAAGTATTGGGTTATTCACGGCGGGTTTTGGTCGCTAGCCCGCTGTTATTTAAAGGCGGAGAGCCGCTGCAACAACCTGAAGAGTTAGTGAATTACCCAATATTGGCAAATACCGAACATTCCCAAAATTATACGGTGACACTGAAAAACAGTGAGGACTTAAGCTTCACTCAGCACTTTATCCCCAAATTAGCAACAACCGATATTTTGACCTTGTATAAAGCCGCATTAAAGGGAATTGGTATTGCTCGATTGCCTTATGGTGTGGTGGAAAAAGACTTAAGTTCAGGGGCATTGATTGAGATATTACCTGAATGGCGTTTTCCTGAAGATATTATTCATGCGGTTTACCCATCAAGAAAAGGTTTATTGCCATCAGTACAACTATTATTAAATTATTTGGCTGAGAATATTTCACCAACTGTTAAATCATCATAATCCATCACCGTAAAAAGATAACTCCTCAATAGTCACCCTATCGAGGAGTTATTATCTTATTGATTTTGAGGGATTCGGCCAAATTTACCACGATTAAAATCATTAACCGCTTCGATAATTTCTTTATCGCTATTCATCACAAAGGGACCATAGCCGACAACGGGTTCATCAATGGGCTCACCGCTTAAGAAGAGTACAACAGCATCTTCCGTGGCTTCCATAACAATATTACTGTCACTACTATCAAGGATGAGCAGCTCTCCTTCATTTAAACTAGCGTGACCATCAACAATTAACGAGCCATGTAACATCACTAAACCAACATTACGACCGGCTTTAGTTTGTAACCCTACTGTTTTACCTTTTTTCAGTTTGAGATCCCAAACATCTAAAGGGGTAAATGTACGTGCAGCACCATTATTTCCTAGATAGTTACCTGCAATGACGCGTAAATAGCCTGCATCATTAGGTAAAGCAATATTCGGAATATGGCTACTTTTTAGCAGTTGGTATCCCGGAGACGCCAATTTATCTTTAGCCGGTAAGTTGACCCACAGTTGCACCATATCTAAGGTGCCGCCATTTTTCATAAAATCATCGGATTGGTATTCTTGATGTAAAATACCGGATGCCGCGGTCATCCACTGAACATCTCCTGGACCAATCACGCCCCCTTCACCTGTAGAATCATGATGTGCAACCTCACCATCATAGACGATAGTTACCGTTTCGAACCCTTTGTGCGGATGCTCTCCAACACCACGGTTCTCAGCATCTGAGCTTGGGAAGGTAAAAGGCCCCGCTCTATCAAGTAAAAGAAATGGGTTGAGATATTTCCCGTGGTTGTTATAGCTAAATAATGAGCGAACAGGGAAGCCATCTCCAACCCAATGACTGCGAGGTGCGTTATAAATACCAATGATCTTTTTCATGGTTATGCTCCTAAAATAGATTCTGATGTATTTATCATAGGGGCACGATTTCGTTATCAGTAGTGGTAAAAATAGGTTTCATTGTTTCATTATTAGAACAATAGTTCTGGTTTCCATTATCCTATTTTTAGAACAGTGTTTACTAAAAACCGGACTACTCAACAAAAAATCGATGAATTAATGTAAATAACAAGAGAGCGGGGCAACGATTGTTCTATTTCTCGTTTAAAAGCATTTCATTATTTTATTGATTGAGAGGTTTCATTATGAGTAATCCGGCAAACTTCAATGGACAGCGTCCTGTTATTAATCCAGATGATGCAGTGATGTTATTGATAGACCATCAAAGCGGCTTGTTCCAAACTGTCGGTGATATGCCAATGACAGAGCTGCGAGCGCGTGCTGCTGTTCTCGCAAAAATAGCTTCATTGGCAAAAATGCCTGTCATCACAACAGCATCTGTACCACAAGGCCCGAATGGCCCTCTGATCCCTGAAATTCACCAAAATGCGCCACATGCACAATATATTGCACGTCGCGGTGAAATCAACGCATGGGATAACCCTGAATTTGTTGAAGCAGTTAAAGCAACGGGTAAAAAACAACTGATTATCGCGGGCACGATAACCAGTGTTTGCATGGCTTTCCCTGCTATTAGTGCGGTAGCTGACGGTTACCAAGTTTTTGTCGTCATTGATGCATCTGGTACTTATAGCAAAATGGCACAAGAAATCACCTTAGCACGCATGGTTCAAGCTGGTGTTGTACCAATGGATACAGCCGCGGTCGCGTCTGAAATTCAGAAAACGTGGAATCGTGAAGATGCGGCAGAATGGGCACAAGCTTACACGCAAATTTTCCCTGCATATCAACTGCTCATTGAAAGCTATATGAAAGCTCAAGATGTTTTGAAAAACAATGAGCAATTAGATTCAGAACGCTAAGCCTTATTTTTAACTCGAATTATCCGTAGCCTTTACTAAAAGTAGAGGCTACTTATCTGTATTAATTTAGATAAAACAAATAATTAGGATGTATTCCATGAAAAAGATTGTATTGCCATTATTGGCTTCACTATTGGTAGCCGGTACTGCTCAAGCCGCAAATTATCAGTTAGATCCAACCCATACTAAAGCGGTTTTCTATATTGATCACTTTAATACATCGACCAATAGCGGTGGTTTCTACAACATTCGTGGTGATATGAGCTATTCCCCAGAAAAAAACAAGGGAAGCATTAATGTCAAAATCCCAGCGGAGACATTAAATACCGGTCTAACAGCGTTTGATAACCATATTAAGAGCGCCGATATGTTAGATGTAGCGAAATACCCAACCATCGAATTTAAATCAACTAAATGGAACTTTGCGGATAATAAACCTGTTTCTATTGATGGCATTTTAACCATGAAAGGACAGTCTCATCCCGTTCAGTTGAAAACAACGAAATTCGGCTGTTATTTCAGTCCTATTTTTAAAGCGGATGTTTGTGGTGGTGACTTTGAAACGACCATTGACCGTACAAAATGGGGGGTGGACTTCCTTGCAAAAGAGGGAATGGCAAAAGAGGTAGTGATAAAAATACAAGCGGAAGCTATCAAACAATAAGTTGAGGAGGTGGAGTATGTTACACAGAGCAAAAAAACAGCCCATTGCGGTGATGTCATCGGCGATACTGGCTTTGACCTTATCTGTTGGGGCTGTACAAGCCGCGGATTATCAAGCGAGTACCAAAGAAGGACCGATTAAAATTATCAATTTAGATGAGTTAGAAGACCAAGTTGCGAAAAACATGGAAAAAGGGGCTTTTGGCTATATTCGTGGTGGGGCCGAAGATGAGCTGAACCTAGATAAAAATACGCGTAGCTTTGATAGAAAATACATTATGCCACGGGTAATGCAGGGGATTGAAATTAAAGATATTGACTTATCAACCCAATTTTTAGGGATTAATTTAAAAACGCCAATTATTCAAGCCCCAATGGCAGCTCAAGGTTTGGCCCATCAAGACGGTGAAATTGCGACAGCCAAAGGGATGGCGAAAGCTGGCTCAATTTTTTCATTAAGTACTTATGGTAACAAGACTATTGAAGAAGTCGCCGAAGTTTCAGGGGAAAGCCCATTCTTCTTCCAACTTTATATGAGCAAGAATAATGCTTTCAATGAGTTTACCTTGAAACGAGCTAAAGAGAGTGGTGCTAAAGCGATTATTTTAACGGTGGATTCGCCAGTTGGTGGCTATCGCGAAGATGATATTCGCAATAACTTCCAATTCCCACTTGGTTTTGCCAATTTAGAACTGTTCGCTAAACAAAATGATGATGGCTCTAAAACAGGTAAAGGGGCAGGGATCAGCGAAATTTATGCTCAAGCTAAACAAGCCTTTACCCCAGCAGATATTGCTTACGTGAAAAAACTATCGGGTTTGCCTGTGATAGTGAAAGGGATCCAATCACCTGAAGATGCAGATAGAGTGATCAAGGCTGGTGCAGATGCGATTTGGGTATCTAACCATGGTGGGCGACAATTAGATAGCGGCCCAGCTTCTTTTGATGTTTTGCCTTCCATTGCAAAAGTGGTCAACAAACGTGTTCCTATTGTTTTTGATAGTGGTGTTCGCCGTGGCTCCCATGTGTTTAAAGCGCTAGCAAGTGGTGCTGATGTTGTCGCGGTGGGTCGTCCAATTTTATATGGATTAAATTTAGGGGGCTCGGAAGGGGTGAATTCCGTTATTCAGCAACTGAATAAAGAATTATCCATTAATATGATGTTGGGTGGCGCGAAAAATATTGAAAGTGTAAAAGCAACGAAGCTTTATACCGATATGGATTTTCAATAAATTTCATTAAGTGAAAAGACGGGAGATGCCTCCCGTTTTTTTATGCTGTTAAGATAATTAGATGCTAAATCCACCATCAATATTTAAGCTTGCACCTGTGATATAAGCAGCGGCAGGGCTGGCTAAATAAACGACAAAACTGGCTATTTCATCGGCGCTGGCATAACGTTTTAATGCCATGATCTGTTTTAAACTCTCTGCAAACTCACCTTGTTCAGGATTCATGTCCGTGTTGACAGGACCGGGCTGGATATTATTCACAGTAATGCCTCGGCTAGCGACATCACGAGCCATCCCTTTAGTAAGCCCTACGATAGCGGCTTTGCTCATCGCATAAGCACTACCGCCTTCAAATGGTACTCTTTGTGCGTTAATGCTACCAATATGAATAATGCGCCCATTATTATTCATCACTTCTAATGCAGCTTGGCTGGCAATAAATAGGCTGCGAACATTGAGGTGATAGGAGCGATCGAACGCTTCTAATGATAGGGTATCTAATGTTCCTAGCTCTAAAATACCAACATTGTTAACTAAGATATCAAGGCTACCAAATGTATTGGCGGCTTGTGTGATGGCGGCTTTTATTTCATTTTCATCAGCGCTATTTGCTTTGATTGCCAATACGTTACCTGAAAATTGCTCAATTTCAGCCACTAAAGCTTTAGCTTTATCGTCAGAAGAGGCGTAGGTAAAAGCGACACTGGCCCCAGCTTGAGCAAATTGTTTGACGATAGCAGCACCGATACCTCTTGATCCACCTTGAACAAAAGCATATTTATTTTTGAATAACATAGATTCACCTTAACGTTATTACATATCAATGAGTGAGCTATTTGACTGAGAAAAGCACAGAGACACCAGAGAGATAAATCGATGAGGTTGTTGAAAATAATTGAAGGTGAAGAGAAAGGTGAGTTTTTAAATTAAAAGCCCTTACCTTTTAGAAGAGATAAGGGCGTGTATGAATTACAGCTGAGGGCGTTTTACAAAACCAATGGCTTCATAAACTTTATCAACGGTTTCTTGCGCGCGTGCTGCCGCTTTGGTTGCGCCTTCATCCATAATTTTGTTGAGCAGCGCTTCGTCATTACGGAATTGATGATAACGCTCTTGGAGTGTAGCCAACATGCCAGAGACGGCATCTGCCACTGCCCCTTTAAGATGACCGTACATTTGACCTTCAAATTCGGCTTCAAGCTCGGCAATCTTTTTACCCGTTACGCCAGATAAAATATCTAGCAGGTTTGAAACACCTGGTTTGTTTTCGATGTCATAACGAACACGAGGCGGCTCTTCTGAGTCAGTGACCGCACGTTTGATTTTTTTCGCTGCTGATTTTGGGTCTTCAAGCAGGGCGATAACGTTATTGCGGTTATCATCAGACTTAGACATTTTCTTCATTGGATCTTGCAAAGCCATGACACGAGCGCCACCTCCAGTTGGAATAAAAGGATCTGGCACGGTAAAGATATCGCCATAAATCGCGTTAAAACGCTGTGCAATATCACGGCTTAACTCAAGATGCTGTTTTTGGTCGATACCAACAGGAACTTGGTTAGTTTGATAAAGTAAAATATCGGCAGCCATTAATACAGGATAATCAAATAAACCAGCGTTAATGTTTTCTGCATGACGCGCTGATTTATCTTTAAATTGTGTCATACGGCTTAGTTCGCCGAAGTAAGTGTAACAGTTTAGCGCCCAGCTAAGTTGCGCATGTTGCGGCACATGGGATTGAACAAAAATAGTGCTTTTATTCGGGTCAATGCCACAAGCGAGGTAGAGTGCTAAGGTATCGAGGGTTCTTTTGCGTAGCTCGTCAGGGTCTTGACGTACAGTGATCGCATGTTGGTCAACGATACAATAGATGCAGTCGTAATCATCTTGCATTTGTACCCACTGACGTAGCGCACCCATGTAGTTACCGATGGTCAATTCACCGGAAGGCTGCGCGCCGCTGAATACGATAGGTTTTTGGGTTTGCTTTTGTTTTTCAGTGGGTTCACTCATTTCTTTTTATATCCTTTAATTATTTTGTGTCAGATAAACCGATGGTAGGCAGGATATCTGAAAAGTGTGTTAATACACAGTCAGGCTCACTCAGAGCGATTGATTCACCATAGTTATAACCGTAAGTTAGGCCAACGCTAGGGCATTGTGCGCTTTTTGCCGCAATAATATCATTACGGGAATCACCGACAAAAAGCAATTCCTCTTTACGTAAACCAAGCTTGCCCATGGTGAGATACAGTGGCGCTGGGTGTGGCTTTTTCTCTTTCACATCATCGCCGCCAAGCACTAACGAAAAATAGCGATCAATGGCTAATTTTTTCAGTAATGGCGCGATAAAAGGTGTGGGTTTATTGGTCACTATGGCCATAGGGATGTTATGGAATGCGAGCTTTTCTAACGTCTCTTTGACTTCTGGAAATAGTTCGCTGCCCGTTGTCACAGCGGTGGCATAGAATTTATCAAAACTGTCACGGGTCGCTTGGTGAAGCTCGGGAGTGATGGTTGCTCCCGCCCATGTTAATGCGCGTTCAATCATGACATCGGCACCGTTACCTACCCAAATTGAAACACGCTCTTTCCCTGCTGGTGGAAAACCTTGTTCTTTTAATGCGTTATCTAGCGCTTCAGCTAATCCACCGGCACTGTCAACGAGAGTACCATCTAAATCAAAGGCAATTGCTTTGATGTTTTCTAAACTCGGTTGTGTCATTGAGATACCTTTTGTAATTCCTTACGCATTTGATCAATGACGGTTTTGTAATCAGGCTGACCAAAAATTGCAGATCCTGCAACAAAGGTGTCGGCACCAGCAGCGGCAATTTCGGCAATATTATCAACTTTAACACCGCCATCGATTTCTAAACGAATATCATAGCCACTTTCATCGATCATTTTACGGACTTGGCGCAATTTAGTCAGCGTATGTGGAATAAAGGATTGACCACCAAAGCCTGGGTTTACCGACATGAGTAGGATCATATCGACTTTATCCATCACATACTCTAGGTGGCTCAATGGTGTTGCTGGGTTGAAAACGAGGCCAGCAGTACAGCCATGTTCTTTGATTAACTGTAGTGTTCTATCGACATGTTCGCTGGCTTCAACGTGGAAGCTGATATGATTTGCGCCTGCTTTTGCAAAGTCAGGGATAATTCTGTCGACAGGTTTAACCATCAAGTGGACATCGATTGGCGCAGTAATTCCGTAGTCGCGTAGGGCTTTACAAATCGGTGCACCGAACGTGAGGTTAGGAACATAGTGGTTGTCCATAACGTCAAAATGCACGATATCCGCGCCAGCGGCTAGTACTTTTGCGGTATCTTCGCCTAAACGGGCAAAATCTGCAGATAAAATAGATGGGGCAATGAGAAAATCTTTCATTATTGTCTCCGATTATTTAAACGTCACCTGAGAGTCATTCCACGCCAGACGAGAGGCGCTTGATGTTTTTCTTATCAGCGTTTTTGGGGAGTTTTAGCGCAGGCTCCCCGTTATATAGTGCCAACAACTCATTGACTTTCGCGCGATTAAGTATGTTTCGACTGATTGTTCGACGCACTTTGACAATGTGTAATTTAGCTTGATGATACCACTCTCTTGTTGCTGGCGTGTCATGATTTGAAATCAGAACCGGAATTTTGCGATCTGAAGACAAATAATGGGCTAATCGCGCAAGATTTTGTTGTTCTTGAGCGCTAAAGGCATTGGTGTGATAGGCCGTAAAGTTCGCTGTTTCGGAAAGCGGAGCATACGGAGGGTCACAATAAACGACCGAGCCTGATTCCGCAGATAGCAGCGTACTTTCATAATCTTGGGTCACAAAGGTCGCTTTTTGCGCTTTATCGGCAAACCACAGTAGTTCTTCTTCTGGAAAGTAGGGCTTTTTATAACGACCAAAAGGCACATTAAATTCGCCGCGTGAATTATAACGACATAGCCCGTTGTAGCAGTGGCGATTTAGATATAAAAATAATACGCTACGTTTGATAGGGTCTGTAGATTGGTTAAATTCTTGACGTTTAATGTAATACTGCTCGGCGGTATTAAATTCAGGCGTAAAGATCTCGCGTACTTCTCCGATGAAAGAGTCTGTACGGTATTTTACGGTATTGTAGAGGTTAATGAGGTCGCTGTTGATATCAGCTAGGACATAAGCATCGTAGCTGGTATTTAGGAAAACAGAACCTGCTCCTACAAAGGGCTCGATCAAGCAATCACCCTGTGGAAGATGTTTTTTGATATCTTCCACTAGAGGGTATTTGCCGCCGGCCCATTTCAAAAAAGCGCGTGTTTTTTTCATGCCGTCTTATTGTTACAAACGTTTAGAGTAGTATTGGGTACTCTGTCAGGACAGCATAATGCGCCCGCTATAAAACGTTGTTATTTCTGATCCTGTTGAACTTGCTTCATATTTCTAACCCATGGTTTTTTCGCTTGAATTTCGGCTGGTAAAGTCGCAATAGCGCTTTTAGCTTCATTGACGGAGCGATAGTTGCCGTGGATCAGAACATACCAAGTTTGCCCATTACGGATTGTTTTATAAACTTTATAGTTATTGAGTTTATGTTGTTTAGCGAAAGCTTCTAGTGTATCAGAACGGCTTGCACTGCTTAATTGTAATGTGTAGTTACTCGCAGGCGCTGACATTAAGTTACCACTTTGATTTTGGTTCGCCGTGGTTGTTTTTGCTGGCTGCTTAGGTTGAGCCGGTTGTTTAGTTTCAACAGGCTTTGTTTGCGTCCTCTCTGGTTTTGCAGGCACCGTTTGTGGCTTTTGGGCCGGTGGCGTTTGTGTCACAGGAGGCGGTGCAATATTTTGTGCCGGCGTATTCGCCGTGCCTTGGTTGAGTGATTGACCTTGGTTTAGAGCATCGACAACATCACCCGGGATTTCAATCCGTTCACCATAATTATTTGTTTGTTGCTGTTGAGTACCTTGGGTAGGTACTGGGTTCACAGGCGGTACGTTTATCTCTTGTGCCTGGCCTGATGGGCTTTGATTATTGCTAAGCGATGAAGAGCTAGACAAATCGATATTACGCTCGTTTGCCGTTGTATCAGTTTGCTGCTTTTCATGCTCAGTTGGAGCTTTTAAGGCTGAGCTAATGGCGATAATCAGTAATAACAGCACCAAAACACCTACACCAATCATAATATGTTGGCGAGATATCGTGAGTTTAGGTTTTGCTGTTGATGATGGACGGCTACGACCTGCCGGTCGGTCGGATGTATCTGGCCGTAGATCATTTTGTGTATTAGGCTGATTATCTGGTTTAAATTCGTCCATTTTGCCCTCCCGAATAAATATCACCTTGTAATCGAGATAAAATTTCTCTTTTCATTACGGCCTCTTCACGAGTAAATAGTGTATACCCGCGATGTTGCAAAGGATAGTCTTATACTTGTCATATCGTCTTCATATGATTAATACGACATATGATATTGCATGTCTAAAAGTCTAAGTGTTTGAGAGTGTGTTGTAACCTGAAACTTTAGGCATAGCTTATAATTTAACGATTTTAAGACATATCTGCCAGAAACATTTTAAAACCTCAAATTGTCTGGATGGTTTTATCTGTTTCTGGCTGATAATCACACAAGATGGCTTAGGTTTCGGGTAAACAGGACGATATCGCATCTCGTACTGTTTGTGTTTCAATATCTGAGCGCATTTCTGCATGGCCGATTGTGGTAGGTAAGATAAGATGGAGTTTCCCGCCCATGACCTTTTTATCCCGCATCATATGAGGTAAATAGTCATCCGGTTTCATTTGCTCAGGACCCGTCACAGGTAGCTCAGCGCGTTCTAACAAGGCGATAATTCGCTGAGTTTGGTGTGCGGTGAATGTGCCTATGCGTTCTGCCGTTTTAGCCGCCATCACCATACCTGCTGCAACGGCTTCACCGTGCAGCCAAACGCCATAGCCCATATGGGCTTCAATAGCATGACCAAAAGTATGGCCAAGGTTAAGTAGCGCCCTTAAGCCGCTAGTCTCTTTCTCATCAGCCGCGACGACCTGTGCTTTTAATTCACAGCAGCGACGGATGCAGTAAGCCATGGCTTGATTATCAAGAGCCATTAGAGCGTCGATATTCGCTTCTAGCCAGCTGAAAAACTCCCCATCAAGGATGATGCCATACTTGATGACCTCAGCAAGACCAGATGAAAGTTCTCTTTTCGGTAACGTTTTTAAGCAATCAAGGTCGATGATGACAGAGGCGGGCTGATAAAATGCCCCGATCATATTTTTGCCTAATGGATGGTTTACCGCGGTTTTGCCGCCTACGGATGAATCTACTTGTGATAACAAGGTGGTTGGTACTTGGATAAAACGAACCCCACGTTGATAACTTGCTGCGGCGAAACCTGTTAGGTCACCGATAACACCCCCACCAAGTGCTATGAGGGTGGTATCGCGATTATGGCGTTTTTCGAGTAAGGCAGTGAAAACATCGTTCATAATGAACAAGGATTTATACTGTTCCCCATCCGGTAAAATGATTGAATCTACTGTTATCCCTGCTGCTTCAAGAGCACGCGTCACTTTCTCAAGATAGATAGGCGCAAGTGTCTCGTTGGTCACCAACATAGCTCGTTGACCCGCTTTGAGTGGCCAAAAAGCATCTGGTTGGTTATAAAGACCCGGAGCAATTGTGATTGGATAACTGCGTTCATCCAGAGTAACAGTGACTTTTTCCATCTTGCTTTACCTTGTTGCCATGAGTAATGTTAAGTTAGTTTTTTTCTAACAGCTCAATGATTTGGCTTGCGACAACTTTGGCACTTTGCTCATCAGTATGAATGGTGATATCAGCAATTTCTTCATACATCGGGTTGCGTTCAGATGCCAATTTTTCAAGAACTTCACGAGCCGGTTCATCCACTTGTAATAGTGGCCGTTTTTTATCACGTTGAGTTCGAGACAACTGTTTCTCGATAGTGGTTTCGAGATACACAACAACACCACGAGCAGATAGGCGATTGCGAGTTTCTTTCGATTTTACTGAACCGCCACCCGTTGCCAGTACGATGCCTTGTTTTTCGGTAAGCTCATTGATGATTTTTTCTTCGCGCTCGCGGAAGCCTTCCTCGCCTTCTAGGTCAAAGACCCAGCCTACATCTGCACCTGTACGTTTTTCAATCTCGTGATCAGAGTCGAAAAACTCCATATTAAGCTGTTGAGCCAATTGACGACCAATAGTGCTTTTGCCGGCACCCATCGGTCCAACCAGAAAGATATTGCGTTTCTCTGCCATGTTTTTTGGTATTACTACGATTATTCGTTAATGATAACCCGCCCCGCCAATCGAATTAGCGACGGGACCTAAACTGAAACCTCATGAGTGATAAGTGAGATCAGATAAGAAAATTATCTCAATACATCAACCTGAATTGCAACTATATAAATGTGGCACTGAGCGAACAAAGTGCCACATTTGTGTTACTGGTTTCTTTTATTATGCCGTCTATTTTGCCTAACGTTTTGTTCAACATGAGTTTTAACAGTATTGCCACTGCATATAAAAGCAGAGGAACGTGTTAATTTATAGAGCAAATTGATTGCGGCTATTTTATAAGCGGCTGATAGCTTGTTCTTTAATCTACTGATAGTTAGAACACTCAATGGGTAACCTTGTATGCTAAAACGACGTCAGCGTCAAATTTATCCGGTAAGTTTATGGCATAAAAAATAATTTTCTCTGCTCACATTTCCTTTATATTCATTCAACTACTTGAAGTATCAATATTATTTTTTTATCTAAATATTGATCAGCTTTGGTGTGATAAAAACCACAAGAACTCTACGGTCAATATGTTCACCTGTATTGGTAAATAACTTTCCCAAAAGGGGAATGTTGGAAAGAAAAGGTAGGCCTGTTTCTGTTTTTTCTTGCTTCTGTTGAAAAATGCCGCCGAGTATCAATGTTTCATTGTTGCGTATCGTGACAGAGGTAGCGATTTCTTGCTTATTGATCGCTAAATAGTGTTCATCACTGGTGGTAATCGCTTTATCAGGGGAGTTATGACTGATTTTCAATAGTAGCTCAACGTGATCTCCGCGTGAGAGAGTTGGCGTGACCTCCATTCCTAATACCGCATCTTTAAACTGAACGTGTGTTTTCTTTTCTGTGCTAGTGACATAGGGGATTTCAGACCCTTGCTGAATACTGGCAGGGTGTTTGTGTGAAGCCATCAAACGAGGGCTTGCGATAATAGAGAGCAAATTTTCTTTTTCTAAAGCATTAAGTTTAAGTTCTAACAGCCCTTCGCCCAGCCGAAGTAAATTAAACTGACCTGATGAAGAGTCATAGCGGTTATAACGCTGGTAGCGGCTATTATTGGGGCTACCCGATAACATTCCCCACTCCAAGCCTAACTCTTGCAGGGCTGTCCGGCTGCTGCTGATAATGTGTGCGGTAATTTGGACTTGCTGTTTAGGAACATCAAGTTGCTTTAACCACTCTTCAATCAGCTGTAAGCGGGTTTTTGTCTCTTTTATCACTAAACTATTTGTTGCAAAGTGGCTGATGGCGGTAGCTTGGCTCGATAATAAAGCATTTTCAGGGTGTTTTAACTGTTCGAGGGCATCTGTTGCACTTATGGATGTGAGTTTAAAGATTTTTTCGATGAATGGATTCTCGACGGGTTGATGAGAGGGAGTTGGTGAGGGAGAGGCGAGCTTTTGGTGAGTTTCATCTAAAGGCAGAGGGATGAAGGGGTCGCGCATCTCTTGAGCGATCACGTTTAAGGGAATAGTAAAAACAATGATTACAGCTAAAAACAGTTTATTGTTCATTAATATCATCCTTGATAAATGAGAGGGTGAATGTGGCTGTTAACTCGCCATTACGAGGCGAAAAACGTACCTCAGAAATGAGACCTGTTTGGTATGATGCGGGCGTGATAATGGCATGGATGAAGCGGTAAATTTGCGGGTAATCACCTTGAACTTCAACCTGATAACGCTGCTCATTGGCCGCTACAGCCGGCGAGGGTTGTAAACGGTTAAGTACGACCTTTGTTTGGGTAACCATGTGTTGTATATGAGCCACAAATTGTGTTGCGTTTTGTTTTGATAATGTTAATTCTTGCTCCAGAGCCACCATTTGTTGCTCAAGTTGATGGAGTGAAGGAAGTTGTGTTAGTGCCTGCGTATATTGTTGTGATTGAGAGGCGATATGCTGAGTTTTATTTTTAAGTTCAGTCAGTTGAGACTCCACTTCCTGCCAATAAAAAAAGGTGTAAGCCAGTAAGATAGCAATCGTAGCAACCCAAAGAGGAATAGTTTGTTGCCAAAAAGGGCGATACCAAAACCCAGAGGCATTATCATTCATTCGTCTCCTCCTGATAGTGTGCACTTACATGCAAGTAGTTAACCTGACGAGTTTTCCCCATTTTTATGAGTTGTACTTGATGCAATAACGGGTTGCTTTCTAAGCGAGTGATCAATTGGCTAATATCGTGAAAATCATAGCTAACAGCAGCTATTTCTAGGTTATTACCAGTGAGTGAGACCTTCGCGAGCCAGCTTTTTTGCGGTGTAAGTTCAGGTAGCTTATAAAGAAGATTTAACCGAGTTCGGTTACTTTGTGCTTGCCGATTAAGGTGTTGTCGGTGCGTTTGCCATTCAGCGAGCTTGGCTTGTTTTTCGTTAATCACCTTTATCTGTTGCTGCTTTTGCGCGACATGTTGTTCGAGTTGCATTTTGGTGATCTGCCACTGTGTTTGTTCGAACTGCTGTTGTGAAGAACTGTAGATAACCACGATCGCGACTAGACAACTTTGCAGAATAAATAGCGCGAAACACCGCCGTTTATTGCGAGTAATACGCTGTTGCCGCCAAGGTAAAAAATTAACTTGATACATGGTCACGATCCTTATCGCGTAACGCTAAACCTGTTGCAACCACAAAATCACCGAGTTGGTGAGGGAGCCTAACGGTATGGTTATGAAAGGCTTGCAATAGGCTCCATGAATGTACTGCCTGAGACTTATGGTGATCGCCGATATAATAGAGAGGCAATTTTAGTGGCCCATTGTTTTCATTGAGTAGAGCGATAATTTGTGGAAGTGTGGTGATGTCATTTTCTTGGATTTGATTATAAGTTGCAGGTTGACTGACGGGGCCAGTCCATAGCCACTCCCCTTGGCGATAATGTATTAGCCAACTCTCATCGGGTAACCCAGCATAGCGTGCAATGTAACGTAAGACACAAGGGGCGACATCAATTGCGGTTAACAAGAAGCCACTGTCATGTAATAAATTTTGCCAAAACACGATCTCTGACTTACGTACCCCGTTTAGGTAGGCTCGATTGTCTATCACACGATAATCGATCACCAAATCTTCTGAACTTAGTGGAAACAATTTTTCGGCGCAGCTTTGTAAGTACCAACCTAGCTCAGGTTGCTTTAAAGTCACTTGTTCAGGTAAAGTCACTTGCTGTTTTAATGTTCTCAGAGCAGAAAATGCCATTGAGACCTGACAATTTTTAGGTAATTTCCGACGCCATTGTATTAAAATTTTCAGTAGCATCTCGTATCTATCATGTTCAGATTGGCTGGTGATTTCGTTTGGAATATTATGTTGCCAACACTCGCATAAGTACCGCCGTTTGCGGTTTTGTTTTGTGGCAACAAGTTGAATTGAGGCTTGGCAAAGGTCTATTCCGATGTTCCATTTTTGTGAATACATAGATAATTTCCTTATCATCAACAAATAAATTACGATTTCTATTGAGCTGTATAAGCTTTATACTACGCGCCAGCTATATCTAAACCCTCCTGTCTGTTGAGTATGGGAATTATCCGGTGAAGTTCGTAAAATATTTTTTTATTATTGTTATTTGTTGCATTTTTTTGGGAACCGCTTCGATTTTTGGCATGTACAAATATGTCGAAAATGAGTTACCTGACGTCGCAACAATGAAAGACATCCGCCTACAAACGCCGATGCAAATCTTCAGTGCTGATGGTGAATTAATTGCACAATATGGTGAAAAACGCCGTATTCCGCTGCCATTAGCTGATATCCCACCCCTGATGATCAAGGCCTTTATTGCAACGGAAGATAGCCGTTTTTATGAGCATCATGGTATCGACCCTGTGGGTATTTTCCGTGCCGTTACGGTAATGGCATCTTCGGGTCGTGCTTCCCAAGGGGCGAGTACAATCACCCAGCAATTAGCCAGAAACTTTTACTTAAGCCCAGAAAGAACCATAATGCGTAAGGTAAAAGAGGTCTTTCTTGCGGTGAGAATTGAGCAGTTATTCACCAAAAATGAGATCATGGAACTGTATCTCAATAAAATTTACCTTGGTAACCGTGCATATGGGGTTGGCGCAGCCGCGTATGTGTATTTTGGTAAAACGGTTAATGAATTAACGCTCAGTGAAATGGCGATGATTGCGGGTTTACCAAAAGCACCTTCGACATCAAACCCTTTATTCTCTTATGAAAAAGCGATTAGCCGTCGTAATGTGGTGCTTGGGCGTATGCTAGAAGAAAAATACATCACCCAAGCGGAATATGAACAGGCAAAAAATGAGCGAATTGAAGCGTCTTATCACGCACCGAAAATTGATTTCTCAGCACCCTACCTCGCCGAAATGGCACGCCAAACATTGTATGAGCAACATGGTGAAGATGCTTATACTGACGGTTACAAAGTCTACACAACGGTTATTCGCAAAGACCAACTCGCAGCCACTGATGCGGTACGCAATAATTTAATTGATTATGATGTCCGTCATGGTTATCGCGGGCCAGCAGACGTGTTGTGGACAGCAGGAGAGCCTGCCTGGACGACAGAAAAAATTATCGAAAAACTTAAAAAATCCCCTGTTTATGGGCCATTATTACCTGCTGTTTTCCTTTCCTCAACGGACAGCGAAGCGACGGTGCAATTGGCCGATGGCTCAACAGAGAAAATCACTTTAGCGGGTGTGCGTTGGGCGCGTAAATTTATTTCCGATACCCAGCAAGGTGCCATGCCAAGTAAAGTGAATGCGGTGATGAAAGCAGGTGAGCAAGTTTGGATCCGCAAAGTAAAAGATATTTGGTGGCTGGGACAGGTTCCTGAAGTTAACGGGGCTTTTGTGGCATTGAACCCAAATAATGGTGCGATTATCGCCTTAGTGGGTGGCTTTGACTTTAATATGAGTGAGTTTAACCGCGTCACTCAGTCATTACGCCAAGTTGGCTCGAATATCAAACCTTTCTTGTATACAGCAGCGATGGATAAAGGTTTGACGTTGGCATCACTGTTAAATGATGTTCCTATCAGTCGTTGGGATGCGGGAGCAGGGTCAGATTGGCGGCCGAAAAACTCACCACCTCGTTATGCAGGCCCTATCCGCTTAAGACAAGGGTTAGGTGAATCAAAGAACGTGGTTATGGTACGCGCCATGAGAGCGATGGGGGTTGACTATGCAGCCGATTACCTCACACGTTTTGGCTTCCCTGCGGAAAATATCAATCGGACTGAAGCCTTAGCGCTCGGTGCGCCATCATTTACGCCAATGCAGATGGTGCGAGGCTATGCGGTGATGGTGAATGGTGGTTATCTGATTGACCCTTACTATATCCAAAAAATTGAGAATGCAGAGGGTGAGGTGCTTTTTGAAGCTAATCCAAGAATAGCTTGCCCTGATTGTACTGATATTCCAGTGATTTATGGAAATACGGAGCGTACGATCGCCCTTAAAGGCGTTGATGACGAGTCGACAGAAGAAATTACTCAATCAGATGATAAACCAACGGAGCAAGAGCCAACGATGGAAGTGACATCTGCGGCACCAAAAGAAGCGACACCTCAAGATATGTATGCGCCTCATGTTATCAGCACACCTTTAGCGTTCTTAATTAGGGATGCAATGATGACGAATATCTATGGTGAACCAGGTTGGTTAGGTACTGGCTGGCGTGCAGCGAGAGATCTAGGTGGTCGCCGTGATATTGGTGGTAAAACAGGCACAACGAATAGCTCGAAAGATGCTTGGTTCTCCGGTTACGGCCCTGATGTTGTCGCCTCGGCTTGGATTGGTTTTGATGATAATAGGCGTACCTTAGGGCGCACAGCAATCAGCGGTGGTGAAGCGGGGGCGAAAAGCGCTCAACCAATATGGGATGACTTTATGAAGTCAATCTTAGAAGGTGTACCGGTTACGATGATGAAGCCACCGAAAGGGATCATTGCTGTTTCTATTGATAGTCGGACGGGTAAGCTAGGCAATTCTCGTAAAGAGTATTTTATTGAGGGTACTGAGCCTAAAGAGCATGCTATTCAAGAGGTTGGAACGACTATCTTTGAAGAGGGCGGCGAGAGCCAAGAACTGTTCTAATGTGTTTGGCTCCCTGTTCAAAGGGGAGCTAACAAGAGAGTAAATGTTAAATAGGAAAATCGTTGTATTGATTTTCCTATTTATTTTTAACGCAAAAATTAATCGGTGATCTATTTGGAAAAATGGCGCTAATTGTATTTTTTTAAATAACGCTCAAGATAGAATAAGGCACTGATATTACGCGCTTCATTGAAATCAGGGTGTTCAAGTAACTCCATCATGCGTGCAATTGGCCATCTAACCTGTTGTAAAGGCTCTGGTTCATCCCCTTCTAGCTTTTCATGGTAGAGGTCGCTTGCGATGAGAATATTCATCTTACTAGAGAAGTAAGAGGGTGACATGGTGAGTTTCGCCACTTGTGTGATGTGATTGGCACCAAAACCGATTTCTTCTTTTAACTCGCGTTGTGCTGCTTCTATTGGGGTTTCACCGGGATCGATAGCGCCTTTAGGGAACCCTAATTCGTAATCTTCAATACCGACAGCGTATTCACGGATTAGGATCAAACTATCATTGATGATAGGAACAATGAGTACGGCCTCACGTTTCCCTGGACGCATCCTTTCATAAATGCGTTTTTCGCCGTTGCTAAACTCGAGGTCAACAGATTGGATACTGAATAACTTGGAATGAGCAACATCCTGAATATTCAAGATTTTTGGCTTTTTAAGCTCAGTCATAACAATTCCCGAATAGGGTGAGTGAATAAAAATATCAGCGACGCTACAATGTCGCTATTACACTGTTGTTAACTATGACCCATATCAAAAAAAATTGATAGAGATTATCGGGTTGATAAAATGCTGTTAGTATACCTATCGCACTTCTAGTTGTGTGAGAGGTATGATAATAAGGTACAGTGCTTCGTCTCTTAGGTTTTTATATTAAAATGGCGTACTTAGCATGTATACAAACATACAACTTGAATTATTTTATGTATATATGAAGTGTATAAAAAGAGCACAGATTAATAAATAAAATTTTTTAATTACAACATATTGTAAATTAACATAAAAACTAAAAATAGAATAGGAATTGGCTTATATAGCGATAGCGCCGTGATTGCTATGCTTTTCTTGATATTATTTCACTGGGGAAAAAATGCTTACTTACGTCATTATAATGGCTATTTTTATAATTAGCCTAACTATAATGGCTTCCTTTCTGTATTTCAGGCGGGGGCGGAATTCTGGTGTCTATCAGATCCCTTCTCAAGCTGAGCCATCTTACCGGAAGATGATAGATAACGACTATCAAATCATCTCTCAGTACTTACGTACCAACCCTTTTCCTTCCCAAAGCGCTGAGCAAACACCGTGGCAATTGAAGAAAAATGCCGTGATCGCAACGGTGTGTAATTCAGTCACTCGATTTAATTTGCGGCAAGAGCAAGCGAATAGTTGGCGTTATTTTATTGATACCATTGAAGTTAAACTTCCCCACCAGCTTGAACCTTATTTACAGCAAAAAAATGTGATGGAGTTAGTTGAAACTAACCATCTACCATTAATTATTTCTCTAAATAATTTCTCGTTAAAAGATTTTAATTATGAGTGGACCTCTGATGATATTCAGGAAATTGTTACCCCTGAAGCGGCAATTCATGAAAGAGGAGAACCTAATGTTCAAGTATTGCGTGTTCGCAAAGAAACTATTGAGGAGCATCGGCTAAATCATTCCTCTGGTTGGCTAGGCACTTTACTGATTTGTTTGAGCTTTTTACTTGGGTATTTAGCACTAATTGCCATTCCTTTTTTGCAGTCATGGGGGTTTGTCGGAGCCTTTTTCTGTTTTGTTGCGGGCCTATTGGCTCTCTTTCGCTTACGTGTCTTCCCTAAGAAATTACAAGATGTGCAGTGCGTTTTTGGGCAGCCGAAACGGTGGGAACTGTATGGGGAATTAGATAAAAGGCAATCATCGACCGTCTCTATAGGGGGGATCGATCTCTATTATCCTTCCCATTGGGAACCTTATATCCACCATGAGTTAAACAAAGCGACTCAGATAGACATGTACCCGTCAGGGCAGGTTTTGCGGCATGGGCAATTTCTATCATTGCACGAAGAGGAGCGCTATTACCCTTATCGGCGATATAAAAAAAATCTCCTGATACTCGCAACTGGTTTACTGGTTTTATTTTTGATGTTTTCCTACCAATCCATGTGCTTACCCATCAAACTCGGGTTTGCATGGCTTGAGGGCGCTGAAAAGATCAAGGTCATGAATGTGGCTGAACTGGAAACGCGAAAATTAAAAGTTGGTGATAGCTTAAGTGCGAAAGGGGTTGGGATGTGCTATCGGCCGCCTAATCTGTCTGATACGAATCATGCTCAGTTTGCGCCTTTTGATTGTTCAGGTGTGTATTGGAACAATATGAATTTGACGCCAGACCCGGAATCTGAAGTGATAGAGCGCGCAATTAGGCTACTTAATACAGTGCAAAAGCAGCTACACCCTGAAAAAAACAGTGTTGGGGTTAACCCGCGCTTACAGCGTGATATTATGAAATCAGGGATGAATATTATTTTTGATTTCTCTGAAATAATATTGAAAACCAACGAGTTATGTTACCAAGAACATGCCTGCTCTAAGCTGAAAAGTGCGCTAACCAATTTAGGCAGCACCGATGATTGGGGAACACTTGTTGTTAAAGCGTCCACAGGGAAATTAAGTGGCGCTCATGTTTTATTACGCGCAGGTAGTGCCGAGGCCTTGGAAAAGCTAGTTGAAGTCACCACATATGAATTTATCAAAGTCGAAGTTGAAAAAGAGGCTGCAAAACTGAATAGCCCTCCACCGGGTGGCGTGCTACTGATCAGTGATGAAAATAAAGCGCTCGTCGATTTTATCGTGGGGAGCACATTCAATGATATGACGCCTTTGCAACGCTGGGTGGAGCTTAAACGGATAGCGGGCTTGCTTATCAACACCCCGTTTGATGTCGAAGGTATTATCACGGATTTGTCGACGGATGCGAACGGGACATTACATATCACCCTTCATAGCAAACCGGATGAGAAGGTATTGTCGCAATATGTGATCAGTTCCTTATTCACTCTCTTTCTCGGCATTGGCGTGTTATTAAATGGTACTTTAGTCATATTCCGTATCATGAATAATAAAAAGCGATTACGTAATATTAAACGATATTATGATAAGTGCTTTGAGGCAGACAATCCCTCCAATCAAAGTTAGTTTCTAAATGATGGAGGCCTCATTTTAAAGATTGGCACTGAGGATAACATCATGAAACAATCACCTACAGAACAAGTTCGCCTAGATAAATGGTTATGGGCAGCGCGTTTTTACAAAACACGCTCGATAGCTCGCGATATGATTGATGGCGGAAAAGTTCATTACAACGGGCAAAGGACCAAGCCCGGTAAAATTGTTGAACTGAATGCGTTAATCAGGCTAAGGCAAGGTAATGATGAACGGACTGTCGAAGTATTGGAAGTGAGTGGTCAGCGCAGAGGCGCTCCAGAAGCCCAATTACTTTATCGTGAAACCCCCGAGAGCCAAGAGCAGCGTGAAAAATTGGCCCAAGCTCGGAAGATGAACGCATTAACGATGCCGCATCCAGAACGGCGACCCGATAAAAAAGAGCGTCGAACCCTGCTAAAATTTAAGCAGACAAATTCCCATGACGTGTAACCGTTGATGTTATTCGTATTTAAAAACATTTTAATCAAGGTGAGAGGTTTTTAACGAGGCCTCTCATAAGCAATAGAGAGAAATTATGGCTAAACAAGACCTACTCCACCGTTTCCTTTTTGAACAGCATGCTGTACGTGGGGAGATGATCACTGTCGATGAGACATTTCAGCAGATCCTGAACAATCATGACTACCCAGATGCCGTTAAAGGACTATTAGGTGAATTGCTTGTTGCTACCAGCCTGCTTACCGCAACATTGAAATTTGACGGTGATATTACTGTACAAATCCAAGGTGATGGCCCAGTGAATTTGGCTGTTATTAATGGCAATAACTTACAACAAATGCGGGGTGTTGCACGTGTTGATGGCCCCGTAGTTGCTGGGAGCACACTAAAGCAGATGATTGGTAATGGCTATATGGTCATTACTATCACACCCAATCAAGGGGAGCGTTATCAAGGGATTGTTGCAATCGAAGGTGAAACGCTAGAAGAGTGCATTGATGCTTACTTTATGCAGTCAGAACAGTTACCAACGCGCTTGTTTATTCGCGTTGGTGAATCACAAGGTAAAGCGATTGCCGGCGGCATGTTACTGCAAGTACTCCCTGCTGCGGATGAAGGTAGCCATGATATCTTTGATCACTTAGTGCAGTTGACCGCGACCATTAAAGGCGAAGAGTTGAGTGAGCTGGATGTCAAAGAGGTGCTACATCGTTTATATCATGAAGAAGATGTCACGCTATACGACCCACAATCCGTTGAATTTCGTTGCACTTGCTCACGGGAGCGTTGTGAAAGCACATTAATGACTTTACCTGAAGAAGATGTTATCGATATATTGCAAAAAGATGGAAAAATTGATATGGAGTGTGAATATTGTGGCTCACACTACGTATTTATTGAATCCGATATTCAAGGGTTGAAAAATGAGCAAAATCAGCAACTTCACTGATACGATTTAGCAACCTAATTATGTGACGAGGGTGCAATTTTGCACCCTTTTTTTATAATTTTAAAGGCTTATTACGTGCTCTAAGTCTCATAATGAATTAAAAAAAATTATACATTTTCAATTCTTTGATAGCTATCGCTGTTAATTAGTCGTAAAGAATTATGATCATCTGTAGATTAGTTATGATTACCAGGAGCAATAATAATGAGCGCTAAAAGTATTACCCCGAAGGAACTCGAACAATATGGCATTCATGATGTAGCCGAAGTTGTCTATAACCCTAGTTATGAACTGCTATTCAAGGAAGAAACTAAACCTGGATTAGAAGGCTATGAGCGTGGCACAGTGACCACGTTAGGTGCTGTTGCGGTTGATACCGGTATTTTTACTGGTCGTTCACCAAAAGATAAGTACATTGTGCGTGATGATGTCACCCGTGATACTGTCTGGTGGGCTGATCAGGGCAAAGGTAAAAACGACAACAAACCAATGACCCAAGAAGTTTGGAGTGAATTAAAACATTTAGTGACAGAGCAGCTATCAGGTAAACGTTTGTTTATCGTTGATGCATTCTGTGGCGCGAATGCGGACACTCGCTTAAAAGTGCGTTTTATCACGGAAGTGGCATGGCAGGCGCATTTCGTTAAAAACATGTTTATTCGCCCAACTGACGCAGAACTGGTTGGTTTTGAGCCAGACTTTATCGTTATGAACGGTGCAAAATGCACTAACCCAAATTGGAAAGAGCAAGGTCTGAACTCAGAAAACTTTGTGGCTTTCAACCTAACAGAGCGCATGCAGTTAATCGGTGGTTCTTGGTACGGCGGCGAAATGAAAAAAGGTATGTTCTCAATGATGAACTACCTGTTGCCACTTAAAGGCATCGCATCAATGCACTGTTCTGCTAACGTTGGTGAAAAAGGCGATGTCGCTATTTTCTTCGGCCTGTCTGGTACAGGTAAAACAACATTGTCTACAGATCCAAAACGTAAGCTAATCGGTGACGATGAGCACGGTTGGGATGACGATGGTGTGTTTAACTTTGAAGGTGGTTGCTATGCAAAAACTATCCACCTTTCTAAAGAAGCCGAGCCAGATATCTATGGCGCCATCAAACGTGATGCTCTGTTAGAAAACGTCACGGTACTAGCGGATGGTAGCGTTGATTTTGACGATGGTTCGAAAACAGAAAACACGCGTGTTTCTTACCCAATCTACCATATCGAAAACATTGTTAAGCCAGTCTCTAAAGCGGGTCACGCGACGAAAGTCATTTTCTTAACGGCAGATGCGTTTGGGGTGTTACCTCCAGTTTCACGTTTGACGCCAGAGCAAACACAGTATCATTTCCTATCTGGCTTTACGGCTAAATTGGCAGGTACTGAGCGTGGTGTCACTGAACCAACACCAACCTTCTCTGCCTGTTTTGGTGCGGCATTCCTATCACTGCACCCAACACAATATGCTGAAGTATTAGTTAAGCGTATGGAAGCTGCCGGCGCGAAAGCTTACTTAGTGAATACGGGTTGGAACGGTACTGGTAAACGTATTTCTATTAAAGATACGCGCGCTATTATTGACGCTATCTTAAGTGGTGATATCGAAAAAGCAGATACCATTAAGCTGCCAATCTTTGATTTGGAAGTTCCAACAGCATTACCGGGCGTTGATACCAATATCCTTGACCCTCGTAATACCTATGCTGATAAATCACAATGGGATGAGAAAGCGAAAGACTTGGCTGATCGTTTTGTGAAGAACTTCGACAAATATACTGACACGCCAGCAGGTGCAGCATTAGTGAAAGCAGGCCCTAAACTGTAATGGGTTTGTTGAACCAATAATTATAAGGCCCTGAATTCAGGGCCTTTGTTTTTTTATTGAGTGAGTAAATCTGCATGCAGTCATCTATTAGTCAGCTGCAGGTAAATCAAACAGTAAAATTTCGCTGTCTTCACTCGCTGTCATTGTGAGGCTAGCTTCTTGCCAGATCGCTAAGCCATCGCTGGTTGTGGCAGTTTGGCCATTAACCTCGATGTTGCCTTTAACCACTTGGATCCAAACAACGCGTTTGTCGGCAATCGCATAGGTTTGGGTGTCATTGTTCGATAACGCCCAACGCCACAATGTCATGTCTTGATACACTTTTAGCGAGCCATCTCTCGCATCAGGTGATAGCACCAGCTGTTTCCCATCCTTTGAATCAAAACGTTTTTGCTCATAACGTGGCTCGATACCGGCCTTTTCCGGCAAAATCCAGATTTGATAAAGGTGAAGGTGGTTTTTATCATCAGGATTGTACTCGGAATGACGTACCCCCGTACCCGCACTCATTATTTGAAATTCACCGGCTGGGATCTGCTCCATATTGCCCATGCTGTCTTTATGTTCAACGGTGCCTTCTAGAACATAGGTGAGGATCTCCATATCTTTATGAGGATGGGTACCAAAGCCTTGCCCTGCGTCGATAACGTCTTCGTTGATGACACGGAGCGCAGAGAAGCCCATAAATTGCTTATCATAATAATTGGCAAACGAAAAAGTATGCCAGCTATCTAGCCAACCATGATTAGCATGGCCACGTTCATTTGCTTTGCGTAAATAGATCATTGTGTCATCTCCTTAAAAGCCTATCGCCAACCGATGTTGGAACAGTGCTAAATTTGTTGATGACAGTTTAAACAATTTAATAATAGAGAGAAGCCGTTACGATTGACCATAGAATTCAAAAAGTTTGAACAAGATCAGGAGATAAAAAAGTAGCCAGCACAAGGCTGGCTAAACTAAACACTGGAAGCAATGTGAGCAATGTCGTACTGCCAAGACAGTGACTGTATCAGTGATGTCGAGGTAGTGATTTGATGATAATAGTTATCACTATCGTTTGTAAAGTGTTTTTTTTAATCAAAATCGTATAAATTACAATAAAAATCGCAATTATATGATTTCTATCAAATTAAATAATATCCATTATTTTTCAATGGATTAACTTTTTATAGGTTCAGCGAGATTTTTGAACGATACATAGGGAAAGTAGGGGTATTATTGAGGTTAGAATGCCTCGCTATTACCCCGTTTAATTATGTTTATGCAAAAACCATTGCGTGGCTTTAAATGATTTTTTGCGTAGGTTACGCCTTTAAATAGTTTATTGCTCTGTATGTAACGGCAGATTTTCCGCGCAAGCCGCAGCCGAACTCCACGCCCATTGGAAGTTATAACCGCCTAGCCAGCCTGTGACATCCAAAACCTCACCGATGAAATATAATCCTTCTGTTTTTAGTGAGCCCATCGTTTTCGATGAAATTTCGCGGGTATCAACGCCACCTAAAGTGACCTCAGCGGTACGATAGCCTTCAGTACCATTAGGTTGTATTTGCCACTGATGTAAGTTGTTATGCAGTGTCTCAATTTGTGGGTGGGTAAGTTGTTTGAGTGCGCAATCAGGTATCTGGCCTAGCGTTTGCAAAACTTCAACTAACCGTTTTGGTAATAATTTGGCGAGTGTTGTTTTAAGGGATTGGTTTGGATGTGTTTGCTTTTCTTCAGCCAAATAATCCGTCAGAGAGTGTTCAGGAAGTAAGTTAATACTTACAAACTCTCCGGGGTTCCAATAATTGGAGATCTGTAAAATAGCGGGGCCAGATAGGCCACGGTGAGTAAAAAGAATATTTTCTTTAAATAAAGTACCATCGGCGGAGGTAACGGTTGCTGCAACAGAGACACCCGAGAGGACTTGTAGCGTCTCTAACAGTGGCTTATGCAGTGTAAAAGGAACTAACGCTGCGCGGGTTGGTAAAATCTGATGACCGAACTGTTCGGCAATTCGATAACCAAAAGGTGTCGCTCCTAGTCCGGGCATGGATAGGCCGCCCGTTGCGACAACAAGTGAGTGTGCACTCACTTTATTTCCGTTCACTGTTACCACAAAACCGTTGTCTATTTTTTCAACGCCAGTCACTTCGCTACGCAATTTTATGGTGATATTGGGTAAGCGGCACTCTTCTTCGAGCATATCAACAATATCTTGGGCGCTATTGTCACAGAATAATTGGCCTAATGTTTTCTCGTGGTAAGGGATATTATATTTATTAACCAACGCAATGAAATCCCACTGTGTATAGCGAGCAAGTGCTGACTTACAAAAGTGAGGGTTGGCGGAAAGGTAATTACTGTGTTCGGCATAGATATTGGTAAAGTTACAACGCCCGCCTCCTGACATGAGGATTTTTCTGCCAAGTTTTTTTCCGTTATCCAAGACTAGTGTATTCAAACCACGCTTCCCTGCGAGTGATGCACAAAAAAGTCCTGCGGCACCTGCACCCAGAATAATGACGTCATAATTTTTCACAATAAGAAATTCTCTATTTGTTTGATTTTAAAAGACACTACAATTTTATGAGTGGCTAGAGTTCGTTAAACTTTTATCGTTGCGATACCATGTATCGTGTAACAACTGATGAAAAGTATTGAATACATATTATAATTAGGGTCTGCTGAACTTTTAGGCTTATTTTTTGGTCAGTGATTAATCAATGACGCTGACCTAAAATTGGTTTTAGGGTTTTTCTAAAAGATCAGCAGCTCGTTCGATATTCGCCAAAAAAGATGAATTTACTCTGATTTGCGTGAAATTCTAACGAAAAAGAGAAAAAAAATCAGAATAAAAACAAATTGTGTAATATGCTGATAATTATAGGATAATAATCATGTTGTACTTTTTTCAACAGTAGTGAAATCAAAAAAAGGTTAGATTTTGCTTCCACCGCTAGCGTTTGTCACTGATAATGCGCCGCGTTCATGACCAACATAAAATGGCTTAACGTCTATGCTACATCTTTTTACAGGTTTGGAATTTTACACCGGCCTACTGTTAGTACTGGCACTGTTATTTGTGCTGTTCTATGAGGCTATAAATGGCTTCCATGATACCGCGAATGCGGTAGCGACAGTTATTTATACCCGTGCAATGCGCGCTCAGTTCGCGGTTGTTATGGCGGGTGTTTTTAACTTTTTTGGCGTTCTGCTCGGGGGGTTAAGCGTTGCTTATGCAATTGTGCACCTATTGCCGACAGATCTTTTGCTTAATGTGAGTTCAGCTCACGGCCTAGCAATGGTCTTTTCATTGCTATTGGCTGCAATTATCTGGAACCTTGGAACCTGGTACTTTGGTATCCCTGCATCCAGTTCTCATACGTTAATCGGGGCGATTATTGGTGTTGGTTTAACCAATGCAATTGTGACTGATTCATCGGTTGTGGATGCACTCAACATACCCAAAATGATCAGTATTTTCATGTCCCTTATCCTTTCTCCTGCTATTGGTTTTGTGATCGCGGGCTTGATGATATTTGTTCTACGCCGTTACTGGAGTGGTACGAAAAAACGTCGCCGTATTCACTTAACGCCCGCAGAGCGTGAGAAAAAAGATGGTAAGCGCAAGCCACCATTCTGGACCCGTACTGCACTGATTCTTTCCGCCGTTGGCGTGAGTTTCTCACATGGTGCAAATGACGGTCAGAAAGGCATCGGTCTTATCATGTTAGTACTGATTGGTGTTGCGCCAGCCGGTTTTGTCGTCAATATGAATTCAAGCGGTTACGATATCGCAAGAACGCATGATGCTGTTGTTCACTTGCAACAATACTATGAGACACATAAACCAGCACTCAACCATGCAATTGAAAATACACCAGCAGTGACTGGCACCGATGAAATTGGCGAAGAGTTCCATTGTGATAGCTCACGTACGGCTATCGTTCTGAGCCAAGCTCAAAAGTTGTTGAATGGCGTACAAAGCTACGATGAGTTATCACCAGAGCAACGTAATCATATGCGTCGCTTATTAATGTGTATCTCTGATACCGCAAATGCGGTTGCTAAGCTGCCAGAAACTAGCTCTCAAGATGCAAGCTTGCTGAAAAAATTGAGTAATGACTTACTGTATACCGTTGAGTATGCGCCATTGTGGATCATTATTTCAGTTGCTTTAGCACTGTCTCTCGGAACAATGTTTGGTTGGAAACGCGTTGCTGTCACTATCGGTGAGAAAATCGGTAAGAAAGGCATGACATATGCGCAAGGTGTTTCTGCTCAGGTGACTGCCGCTATTTCAATTGGTGTTGCGAGCTACACAGGGATGCCTGTTTCGACGACTCAGGTATTATCTTCCGCAGTTGCGGGAACCATGGTCGTTGACGGTGGGGGTGTTCAGAGCAAGACAATTAAGAGTATTGCTTTGGCATGGTTATTAACACTGCCTGTTTCTATCTGTCTATCTGGTGGTTTGTACTGGATTGCATTGATGATTATCTAGAACAGTTTCACAAACTGTTGATAGAATGAATACAACATAATAGTGATGAGCTGCTCAGTTCATCACTATTTTTTTGCCTTGAAAACCGTGGAGTATCGAGTTTGTTTTTTTACCCTGCTATTAAGCAAAAATAAGTAGGTAAATTAAGCTAACAATCACTAAGATGCTTAGCTGACTAATTTGTAGAAATTGTTTGCGTATCCTTTCACACCGTAATATGACCTCATCGTCAAAATGCTCAAGGTATTGCTTACTATTGATATAACGAACCAGTTTTAGCTGTTTGTTTAACTGGCCGTGGGTTGTGAAAAAGCCATTACCATCGACAGATTGATAAAGCAACGGGTCGGTATCCCGTAGGATATAAAGCAAAACACGGATGGAAGAAAAGTAGCGTATCATATTGATGATACACAAAAAGCATAAAGCCCAGAACAAGGCAACCATACTGAACATACTCACCTCCTTAGGTATCAGCTTGCGCTGTTGCTACAAAGGAAATAAAGCAAACACAGTGTTAAGCTAGCTTATTGTTTATTGTAGGATAATAAGTTGCCTAAAAAAAGTGCAAACCCGAGGATTTTTGAGCGATTTTTATCCGAATTTAAGCTGATAAAAAAGAGATATTGGGTAAAAGTGTGTAATAACAGAATGATTATCTAAGAAATAGGCTACTGCTTGTTTATATTGAAAAATATCACACATAACTCTCGTTTATATATTAATATTGTAGAGATGATGTTATTGTTTTCTAAAATGTTATGTGATGAAAGATTCACTAGGCTAATCTGCACAGATGTGATCAAAACGACACTTATCTATCATAGTATGCAGGTATAGTATTTATAAGCGATTGGTGAGTTAAGAGGCTAAGAATAGGATAGGCTCTTAACTTATCACAAAATCAGCATTCGGAAGGAGTTTACTTTATGGCGTACAAACATATTCTCGTAGCGGTAGATTTATCACCTGAAAGTAAAATATTACTGGATAAAGCCGTCTCTATGGCAAAACCTTACGGGGCTAAAGTATCCATGATCCATGTTGATGTGAACTACTCAGATCTCTACACTGGCCTTATTGATGTGAATTTGGGCGACATGCAACAGCGTATCACGGATGAAACTCGTAATTCACTCAAAGACCTCTCCGCAGGCGCAGGTTATGAAATTCAAGAAACATTGAGCGGTAGTGGTGATCTTGGTCAGGTCTTGGTTGATGCAATCAAAAAATATGATATGGACTTAGTGGTCTGTGGTCACCACCAAGATTTTTGGAGCAAGTTGATGTCTTCAGCTCGCCAGTTGATTAATACTGTCCATGTTGATATGTTGATTGTTCCACTGAATGACGATGATGAATAATCCATTCAGTTAAAAATGAAAAACTATTCGCTAAAAACGCTTGCTTATGCAGGCGTTTTTTTTGGCTTAAAAAATTTAAATTAAGTTACTTATTGTCAGGTCAAGAAAAATTTTTTTGTATTAGAGTAAAAAAACCTTGAAACTTGAATACAAACTAGTGATATATTCAATAGGCAAATGCAAATCAACCTCACATTTCCCCAAAAATTATCACAAGAAAGAGTGAGGAATATCACAACAAAAAATTTAAAAAGGAAGATATAGATGAATTCACTATCATCGTTCTTGGAGTCTGTACAAAAAAGAGACCCTCAGCAACCTGAATTCCTCCAGGCTGTTCGCGAAGTCTTTACCTCACTTTGGCCATTCTTAGAAAATAATCCTAAATATCGTGAACAAGCACTACTTGAGCGTTTTGTTGAGCCTGAAAGAGTGATTCAGTTTCGTGTTTGTTGGGTGGATGACCAAGGTAAAGTGCAAGTGAATAGGGCTTGGCGGGTTCAATATAGCTCTGCTATCGGCCCATTTAAAGGCGGTATGCGTTTCCACCCTTCAGTTAACCTTTCCATTCTAAAATTCTTAGGCTTTGAACAGACACTAAAAAATGCACTGACAACCTTACCAATGGGCGGTGGCAAGGGTGGCTCTGACTTTGATCCGAAAGGCAAAAGCTATGGTGAAGTGATGCGCTTTTGCCAAGCACTGATGACCGAATTGTATCGCCATTTAGGCGCGGATACTGACGTACCCGCGGGTGATATCGGGGTTGGTGGTCGTGAAGTTGGTTTTATGGCTGGGATGATGAAGAAATTATCGAATGATACTTCATGTGTTTTCACGGGTAAGGGACTCTCTTTCGGGGGAAGCTTAATTCGCCCAGAAGCAACCGGTTACGGTTTAGTTTATTTCACAAATGCGATGTTAAAACGCCATGGTTTAGGTTTTGAAGGCATGCGTGTAGCGGTATCTGGCTCTGGTAACGTTGCGCAGTATACGATTGAAAAATGTATGGAGCTTGGCGCAACGGTCGTCACGGCATCCGACTCAAATGGTACTGTTGTTGATGAAGCTGGCTTTACACCAGAAAAATTAGCGCGTTTGGAAGAAATTAAAAACAATTATGGTCGTGTAGAGGCCTATGCAAAAGAGTTTGGCTTAACCTACTTAGCAGGTCAGCAACCTTGGTGTGTACCTGTTGATATTGCTCTACCATGTGCGACACAAAACGAATTAGATACTGCTGCCGCAGAATTGCTGATCAAAAATGGTGTTAAAGCGGTTGCTGAAGGCGCGAATATGCCAACGACAATCCCAGCGACTGAGCTTTTCCTTGAGGCCGGTGTTTTATTTGCACCAGGTAAGGCCGCGAATGCGGGAGGAGTGGCGACATCCGGTTTAGAGATGGCACAAAACGCAGCTCGTATGGGATGGAAAGCAGAGAAGGTTGATGCGCGCTTACATCACATTATGTTAGATATCCAC
>NZ_JAMPLW010000021.1:0-9426 GCF_028477805.1 Providencia sp. PROV268 | reverse complement strand
TCCGCATAATCTGGTCGCTTCACAACGACACGGCGTTTAGCTAAGGCTAAAGCGGGAGCAATTTTTGTTGACCACTGCACTCATTATTAATCATGGTCGTCATGGAATTCCGTAGATTGAGTCAAAATGATATCGGTAAACTCATAAGCCATCTTTTGCGTGTCTAAATCTTCAACATTTGCCAAAACAGCGACAGTTAAGCCTAAATCAGGTAAACGTAAAAAATAGGTAGCCCAGCCAGCCCAGCCTCATGAATGCTCGAAATGTGTGATGCCGAAGTGTTGTGAAATAATAATGCCATAAGCATATTTCTGATGGTGTTCAATGGCTTTACCTATCCTATTTCTAGCCGGTAATGCCTGAAGCATTTTCTCGACTAGTGCTTTTCCTCCGACTTTACCACTGGTGTCATTTTTACCCCATTTCATTAAATCTAAAACATTTGAATGAACAGCACCATCACCGGTTTAAGTCCAAAGACTTTCACTTAATTGATAGCCACATGTATTGTTTTCACGGTACCCACGAGCAATTGTGGTGTGGACGGGGTACGATCCCACTATAAAGTTATTATCCATTTGTAATGGTTTAAAAATAGACTGTTGAGCAAATTCTTTATAACTTTGCCTGCTAACGCTTTCAATAATAATGGATAATAAAAAATAGCCCGTATTACAATAATCAAATGGTGTTCCAACAGGGAAAAGAGGGTTGGGGTAAGCAATTAAGTCCGCTAAGCTTGCCGCTTGAATTGGAATCGGTGTTTATTGTTCAAGCATGGCACCCACGGTTAGACAGGGATCCAGCACATCAATGGCTGCGGCATACTATTAAACAGTACTTTTTAAATCGAGAGTGATTTTCTGTAGTGTTAGCTAATTAAGCATATCAATGAGTATTACTTTATATTTGATTTAGCAGTTTAACGTGATGACTTGATTAGAAGCTCACCATAATACGATGAGCTTCTAGAGTCTATTTAATGATTATTCCAAAGTGCCTATTTCTCTTGGCAATGTATTGGCTACATCTGAAAAGCTTGGTAGATGGCCCCATACATCAGGATTACCAATTACAAAAATATATTTCTTGGCGCGTGTTAGAGCGACATTAACTAGGTTGGGCTTACTCGCTGCCCATTGTGCGCCACCCTCTTCACCGATACTGCAACCGAGTACAAAAATAACGGTATTATTTTCTTTACCTTGGAAGGTATTCACGGCGCCAATCTTATGTTTGGCCCAATGGTTGACCTCTTCTGGTGTGATTTTAATCACTGGCTGTTGTATAGCTGGTAGATCTGTTTCCTTGAGTAATTCGATTAATGCAGTTTTAACCGCGTTAAAAGGTGTGATCACATAAATAGATTGTAGCGTAATATTTTCCTGCATTAGGCGAGATAATAACATTAATAGGTCTTTGCCGTGGCTATCTCGGTATTGTTTATTACCCGTATTCCCCTTTGATACAACCTCATGGTTTTTGAGCTTGTTATTGATGGAGAGGCTGAGAATGTCGTCCTTTGAATCCGCATGGATCATACGGCCATTGTAAGTCCTATTATTGGCAAGGCTAAACATAGGTTCAATACAATGGCGGTGTACCCATAAAAGAATACCAATCCAAATCGGGTTATTCATGACTTCTAACTGACAGCCCCATGAATTGATGCGATCCGCAATTTGTTGGATTGAGAAAGTTTGTGGGTTCCAACGGTCAGCATATTGATGTAGTACTTCTTGGCAAAGATGGTTACTCTTTCATTACTTAAACGTTGTTCGCACTCTTCTTTAGCTTGCCCTGTTTCTGAACCGACAATATCTTGAATGAGCGAATTACTTAGATTTTTATCAAACTCACCAAGGTAAAGAATAAATGCGGTTGTTTTAGGAATTTTATATTGCTCTCGGTATTTATCACAAAGCCAAGGTAATTGGTTGTTCTTATTTTCTGTAAGCGCTTTTCGGGATATAGATAATTTTTTCTTGTTATTAATATCGGACGAATAAGGGTGAAAAAACGCTATACGTTGCCAACCACTTAAAATATCTATTGGTAGAGGTTTCGAATGCCTATTTTTCCACCTGTCATTATTTAAAATATTTTAATAGTTATTGAGATTAACTTAAATTAAATGAATTTTATAGACTTCACGTTATGATTGCTCTCGGCCTAAAACTGTAGTGAGTGAGGGTATTTATGAAGAAGAGAGAAGGGAAATTGGTTACCCGTAGCGCTGGTGAGTATTTGAAATAAAACAGCTAACTAAGAGAAGTTATAGTTAGCTGTTAATTGAGGATTACTTAGCGATTAATTCGCCAATTTTTACTGCTGCCCAGCCCGCAGGTGTGGTTGCTCCACCCACGATATTGGTCATTTCTGAAATCCCTTCTGGTACTGGGATATTCGAATTCACCGCAGCTTGCGTATATTCCTTGGAAATATCGGTTCCCACATAGTAAATGGATGTTAGGACTAATGTGCCACAGATAAACATTCTAAACATATTACGCTTACAGAATGGTGTCACCATAGCTAATAAAAACATCAATGAAGCAAGGTCAACGAAAGGTAATACTTTGTTGCCCGGTAGTACGAAAGCTAACACAATCGCCATTGGGATCAGTAATAGCCCAGTTGCCAACACGGAAGGCTCACCAATTAACAGTGCAGTATCCATGCCAATATAGAAATCACGGTTAGGGAATTTCTTTTTCAATTTTGCTTCAACGGCATCGCGAACAATTAACAGACCTTGGACTAAAATTTCGATCATTTTAGGCAGTAGTAACATTGCCGCAGACACGGTCACGGCGAGCGCAACAGATTCACTGATAGGATAGCCTGCCATCAATGCTAATACCAAACCTAAAATAAAGCCTAATGTTAATGGTTCACCGAATACACCGAATTTTTTATTAATCGTTTCGGGTTCGAGGTTAATTTTATTTAACCCTGGAATTTTCTCGATAATATAGTTTGTCACGATGCCAAACGGTACATACATAATACAAGTCAGATGAGGGAAGGAAATGCCTTGTAAATTATAATTACGTTGTAGATAAGGTGCAGTAATATCTGCCGCAACCAAAGTGGCAATAAAGATCACATAAGTGATACCAATTGATAGCCAGTAGCTTTCAGTACCCGCATACACTACAGAACCGACTAATAAAAATATCCAATAGTTAAAGATATCAATATTAATGGTTTTTGTGAGCTTAAATAAAACCATCACTAAGTTGATCGCAATAAAGCCTAGTACAACTGGCACCATAATCGGTGAGCCCCAGCCAATGGTGGAGGCAGTAGGCCAACCCGTATCAACCACGGTAAGGTTTAAACCCATCTTTTCAACCATCGATTGCGAGGCAGGTCCTAAATTCGATAGTAATAAGTTGATGACTAAGCCAACACCAACAAAACCGATGCCGACTAACATACCCGCTTTAAAAGCGGTGCCTACGCGAACGCCAAAACATAATGCAATAATGAAAAATATTATTGGCATCATAACCGATGCGCCCAGCCCGATGATATTGTTGATTATATCCATGCCTTCCTCCCAATACTCGTCATATTTCTCGCCGTGGCGTTGTTGGCTGCGTTCACTCGCACTAGTCACATACTTATGTATGCCCTAGCGACTCGTTTGCTTGTCGCCTAGCCACAACGCGAACTATTTAGAGTATTTACCTACTGCGTATTGAATAAAAAAATAAACCTGATAGTTAAATAAGTTGTGGTTTATAATTACTCAAAATACATAAGGTTGTTTTTGTAGGGTATAGGGTGCCCCTGACAGGTTTCACCCTATCGTTTATTTTTTATATTTTTTGCCGATGTTCTTTTCGTTAAATTAATTATTTTTGTTGTTTTAAAAATATCTCAGCAAATAGTTTTGGCGTATTGCTGAATGCATCTAAAGTACTACCTGCCATATGCGGTGTGATGGTCACATTGTCTAATAAATAAAATTCGCTCTCCTCTTTTAATGGCTCATCATCAAAGGTATCGATAGCGGCACCCATAATGCGTTTTTCTTTGAGTGCTTGCAGCAAATCACGCTCATTAATTAAACCTGAACGCGCGGTATTCACTATTACGGCGGTGGGTTTCATTAATTTAAAGTGTTTTTCGTTGATCAAGTTTTGTGTTTCTGGGGATAAACGTGCGTGTAGCGAAATAATATCGGAAACTTTAACCAAATCTTCAAGTGAATCAACTTTGGTGTAACCATCAACAGCGTCAACGTATTTATCGTAAAATATAACGTTGGTATCAAAGCCTTTAAGGAATTTAGCCACCAGTTGAGCAATATGGCCAAAGCCAACTAACCCAATGGTTTTTCCACCAATTTCTGGGATCACATCCGCGTTGACGAAATCTTTACGCCAATATTTATCCTTCAATGCATCATGTGCACGCGCAATATTACGTGTTTCAGCCAACATCATGCCAACCGTAAATTCAGCCACACTGCGTGCATTACGCCCTGGTGTATTCATTACCTTAATGCCTTTGTTCTCGGCATATTCTTTATTGATATTTTCAATGCCACCACGCAATACACCGATATATTTCAGTTTTGGTAGTTTATCGATTACCGCTTTATTCACAGGGGCGAACTGGGTGATCACTAACTCAACATCTTGTAAATCCGCATATAAATCCGCTGGTAAAATCACCGCTTCCGCACCGTGTTGCTCAACTTGCAAGTTATCTTCTTGCAGTTTTTCAATAGAAGGGTGTGCCCACTGACGAACGATAACCTCATAACCTTGTTGGCGTAGCTTTTCTAGCCCAGCCTCCATGGTTGGTTTATCAATAAATAGATCCGAAATTGCCAGACATTTCATGTTGTTCTCCAAAATTTTTTGTTGCCCTATGGGCTTAGCGCATTAACATCCCACCAGTCACATCAATGGTTGCTCCCGTCATATAACTGGCTTTTTTTGAAACCAAGAACACCCCAATATCCGCGATTTCAGCAGGGGAGGCGACACGCCCAACAGGAATTCGATTCAGATAATATTGTGGGTCTTTCTCTAGGTTGCCGCGGATCATTTCAGTATCCATAATGCCAACTGCAATGTTGTTAACATTAATGCCTTGTTTGGCAACCTCACGCGCCAGTGATATTGAAAAGGCGACTAAGCCCGCTTTACTGGCGGCGTAGTGTGAGTGACCAGTCGTTGAACCATGAAACGCTGCTTGCGAGGTAATGTTGAGCACTGAGCCAGTGATTTGCTTATTTGAACATTGATTGATAAATAATTGGCTTAAATGGAAAACGGATTTTAGGTTGATGTTCATCACGTTATCCCACTCTTCCAGTGTAATATCTGCGACCATCCCTGTCGGCCAAATACCTGCATTATTAATCAGGATGTCGAATTGTTTGAAATGGGTGAGCCCCTGCTCAAATAATGCATCAATCTCTTGGCTGTCGCCTAAGTTGGTTCGGATAGCAACTACCTCAGTACCATTTAAACCATTTAGCGCCTCAACGAGCGCTAATGCGGCTTCTGGATGGCTACGATAAGTAAAGCAGACGTTAACGCCTTCTTTTACCAGCGATTGCACCAGCTCACGTCCTAGTCCAGTCGCCCCACCAGTGACCAGCGCATTTTTACCGTGTAAATTGAGTTCCATGATCAACTAACTCCTTATTTAAGCATCAATGGTTTGCTGGGGGTTATGTGATTTCCACGTCGGTTGCATATCATCTAGCATGCGTTTGTACATGGCGTATTTTTTGGCATAAACCGCTTGTTTATCCGTTTGTGGATGGATCACTTCAGACACTTTTACCATCGCATCACAAGCCGCAAAAACATCGGGGAAATAGCCTTCCATCACCGCTGCGGTCATGGCGGCACCAAGGGTACCGTGCTCTTTCACATCGACGATTTCTAATTGGCTCTGGAAGATATCGGCAAAAATTTGTAGCCAAACGGGTGAGTGAGTAATACCGCCCGCGATGCGGATCACATTGCTCAACTGTGGATTAATACGGCGCAGCCGCTCGACATGATAAAGGTGACTAAATGCAACTCCTTCATAGATAGCACGGAGGAAGTGAGCGCGTTGATGGAAACTGGTGACACCAACAAAACCGGCAGTGGCATCTGGAATGGTGTTGGAACCAAATACAAACGGGAAGAACATCAATTGGCTTTCATCTGGCGTGGTGGAAGCCACTAATTGGTTACACAGTTCATACACTGAACTGCCTTTGGCTTCTTCAAGCTGCTTATCTGCCGCCATAAATTGGGTGATAAACCATTCTAAATTACTGGCAGATGTCGGACTGGCTTCAGTAATTTGCCAACGATTTTCCATCGGGTAAATCGAGGTCATAAATAAATCTTTATCAACCACCGGTTTGTCGGTGACATATTCGTTGATACTCCATGTCCCCGCTACAATCGCTAATTTATTGGTTTGGTTGATACCTGAAGCTAATGAAGAAGCGGAAATATCAAAGATACCACCTGAAACCGGTGTGCCTGCTTTAAGGCCAGTCAGTGCAGCGATTTCTTCTGTGATACGGCCGCAACAATCAGTGGATAACTTGATCGGCGGTAGTTTATCTTTCCACGATAGTCCGCCCCAAAAAGCGAGTAACTCATCGTCATAGCAGCGATCACGCACGTTAATCAAGTTAGTACCTGAGATGTCGGTCAGCTCTTGTGTGGCTTCACCCGTCAAATAAAAGCGGATCAGATCTTTCACCATAAAGATGTAACGCGCCTTTTCCAGTGTTTCAGGTTCATTATCTTGTAGCCAAGCGAGTAGGGCGACAGGTTGGCCTGCCCAAATTGATTGCATGGTTTTAGGTAGAATTTCACTTTCGAATTTAGGTGATTGATACCATTGTTCAACATATTTTTTGGCACGATTATCTGTTGAAATAATGCCATTACGAGTGGGTTTTCCCTGCTCATCAACTAAATAGAGACCATTGCCATGACCGGTTACTGAGATGCCAATAATATCGGCAGCATCAATAACTGATTTTTTAAGTACCTCTTTGATAACGAGTAAATTAGATTGCCATAACTCCTCAATATCCCTTTCAGTAAAAAAGGGTTTTGGGGTGATCATCCGAGTGGTATTGGACGCAATAGCCAGTACTTGGCCTTCGAGGTTATAGATAGCAGCCTTGGTCACAGTGCCGCCATTATCAATTCCTAAGATATATTTTTTCATGGAACTCCTCTAACCCTTCATATTTCGCACCACAGCGTCGTTGGCTGCATTTGACTACCCGAGTCACATACTTATGTATGCTCCCTGGGATATCCTCATTTACCGCCTAGCTGTAGCACGAACTATTTTGGGTGGCTGTTACACCACAGATATTTCATACAACAGCTCTATTGTTTTATTCTGAATCGCTGTAGAGCGTATATTTTGGGTTTATCATTATTTTAATTATTTGAGTTGTAATGGTGTTGGCGTAGGGTTTACAACTCAAACTTTAATTACCACAATGTATGTTCACTGGTGGTAATGCCGTTAAAACCGGTATAAAAAATCTTTTCAACTAAGTATTTTCGTTTAACAAAGCCACCTGCAATAAATTGCGTATTGGCTTGGTTAAAACTGCGTTTTAATAAATCAAAACAGGTACAAGCATATTCAGCAGGTAATAACTCGATCGCATCGACATCCACGGAATAGTTTTTGACCATATTACTGGCCTGTTCTAGTGATCGTGAATCAACGAGTAATACGCGAAAGATGGTGTCTAACCCTTCTTTTTTTGCGTAACGTAGGGCTGTAAAATTTGATGAAATAACACCATCCACCTTATAAAAATTCTTTAATACGGTGACGCCAGCTTGGTCAGGTTTAAATCCACCTAATAACTCCAAATGGACTAACACCTTTTTTCCCGCTTTATGGCATTTCCCAATCATCGACTGTAAATTGCCGATATCGGCGTCCGGCAATAAGATATATTCAGAGTGGCTAGCAAGTGCGCGCTCGAAATATTTATAGTTGCGAACCGATGGGATGATGGTGTTATTTAAATTCATGCTAATAATTCCTAATTTTTATTTTGATAGAGCGCAAATGCCTCTTCAGGTGATGCACCGAGATGGATGATAGCGTTAAGGCCAGCCACCATCGCGACAGGGTTAGGGTCTTGAGTGATGTTACGGCCCACAGCAACGCCTTTGGCTCCCATCTTCATACAGTGTTCAACAAATTTGAAATAACTCAGTGTATCGGTTTTTGGTCCACCGAGTGCTAAAACAGGTACCATTGATGCTTCGACAATCAAATAGTCGTCTGGTGTGCCAGAAAAACGTGTTTTGATGATATCTGCCCCTAACTCAACCGCAATACGCGCAGAGTCAGCAATCACTTTGGCTTCATTGGATTCAGGACTCGTTACTGCATAGCCGTATGGCAGTGATTCAACGATAAATGGCATATTCCATTGCTCAGCTTGTTTGACCAGTCTTGCCGTCATAGCGTGAGTTTTCTCTTCATTAAATGCGCCGGGGAAGGTCATGCATACCATGCCATCAGCACCCATTTTCAGTGCTTCTTCGGCACCAAAAACTTGTTGGGTATCAGGCACACTGTTGTCATACACATTTACTGTAGAATCAACACGTAGCACGATTGAAACATCATTAAAGGCATCTGCATAGTTTCTTGCCATACCATAAGTGATTAAGGCGCAATCTAAACCGTTAGCAGCCAGTTCAGGCATTTTCTTGATGGTGTTATCGATGCCAGCAGTTTTGGTGGAGAAAAAATAACCGTCGAGTGCCAGTGTGACGGACTTACCATCTTTTGCAAAAATTTTGGATAAACGGCGTTGTTTAGACATAATATTTCCTTTATAAAAAATAAAAAAAGCCCTCAGAGACCGTTTTGATCTCTGAGGGCTTTCAGTTCACTGACCCTGTGGTTTTCTGTTTTTCTTTTCGGCTTAGAAAAATAGAAAACCTAATCGGTATTTGATGACTTCTTTTTCATACTGATAGGTAATTTTCTTATTAGATGATTTTAATCGGAAAATTAATCTGTCAGTTAGTTTATTAAAGTTAGCTGGGTTTAAATTAACTAAGTTTAATAAACTGGGTATGGCTATTATCTCTACCATACCCAAGTTTGCGTTGTCTAATGGATGTTGCAAAATTGTGATAAGTGTCGCGTTAAACTTTTTGACATATCATCAAAAATGGTGTGAAAGCCGTTGCTGAAGGGGCAAATATGCCAACAACCATTCCTGCTACGGAGCTTTTCCTTGAGGCCGGTGTTTTATTTGCACCAGGTAAGGCCGCGAATGCGGGAGGAGTGGCGACATCCGGTTTAGAGATGGCACAAAACGCAGCCCGTATGGGATGGAAAGCAGAGAAGGTTGATGCGCGCTTGCATCATATTATGTTAGATATCCAT